>JANXXZ010000013.1 GCA_025350385.1 Bacteroidales bacterium | reverse complement strand
CAAAAAGTCCGAGAGGGTTTATGTTTTTCATGGCTTGCTTATTACTATAGCAAATATAAAAAATCCAACAACATAAATGAGGTCAAGTTATTAACAATCAGATGTATATATTAACAATTGGTTTTTAGAGGTGCCCTTATGAATTAATTATTCAGGGTTGATTTATTTACTATTCGGAATGTTACGTAGCACTTCAAGTGTAAGATCCCAGAATTTTTTCACAGAATCAATCTGCAATCGTTCATCAGGTGAGTGAGCACCTTTAATTGTGGGTCCGTAAGAAATCATATCCATTGCCGGATACTGTTCTCCAATCAGTCCACATTCAAGACCGGCATGAATTGCCAGCACTTTTGGCAGAGTCGAAAAGAGCTTAGTATAGGCATTCCTTGTTATATCCAGGACAGGTGATTTCGGATTCGGAGTCCACCCGGGATAGCCGTCGCTGTGGATCACTTTGCCTCCTGCAAGTTTAAAAACACTGGCTACCATACTTACCACATCTTCTTTTCCGCTTTCGCTCGAACTTCGTTGAGAGGTGCCGATCTCAATCTGTTTGTCGGTAATCTTAACTGAAGCAAGGTTTGTTGATGTCTCCACGAAGTTGGGAACATCCGCCGACATTGCAATAACCCCATGAGGGCAGGCATAAATTGCATTCAACAAACGTTCCTGCGATGAAAGGTCCATAACAAAAGAAGGCATCCCTGTAGGCTGGAAACCAACCAGGAGTCCATGTTCGTTTGTCTTAAGCTCACTCTTGACAGTGGAATTGAATTCTTTTACGTACTGGCCGAACTCCTCCTGGAAACGTTTTGGGACTGTAATAGTGGCAAAAGCCTCACGGGAAATGGCATTACGAAGGTTACCACCTTCAAATGCCGATATCCGGATCTCGAAACGATGGCTGGCATTCCAGAGTAAACGGTTTAGAATTTTATTGGCATTACCCAGCCCTTTATTAATATCATCACCCGAATGGCCTCCCTTTAGCCCGGTGACTTTAACCAGATAGCCTCCGCAATCATAGTTTACCGGCACTTTTGAGTAACTCAGGGTCACAAAGGTGTCTTTTCCGCCGGCACAACCGATAAAGAGTTCGCCTTCATCTTCTGAATCAAGATTTAATAATATAGTACCCTTCAGAAAACCGGATTTTAATCCTTTTGCGCCGGTAAGACCTGTTTCTTCATCTACAGTGAATAAAAACTCAAGCGGTCCATGTTCCAACGAATGGTCTTCCATAATTGCAAGCTGGGCGGCTATGCCTATTCCATCATCAGCTCCCAATGTAGTTCCCTGGGCTTTTACCCATTCGCCTTCTATATGCGGAATTATTGGATCACGGGCAAAATCGTGGTAAGTGTCACTGTTTTTCTCGCAAACCATGTCAATATGGCTTTGTAAAACTACGATACTCGTATTTTCATAGCCCTTGGAAGCCGGTTTTCTGACAAGGATATTCCCTGTTTGATCAACCTCATGCTGGAGCTCCAGTTTTTCAGCAGTTTGAATAATGTAAGCTGATATCCGCTGTTCCTTTTTTGAAGGTCGCGGAATCGCGCAAATCTCGCCGAAATAATGCCATACCATCTCAGGGTAAAGGCCTTTAAACACTTCGTTCATGGTCAGATAAATATGATGCAGACGCAAATATATAATTTTATTAAAAAGAATAGTTTTTCTTCACAATATTAAATAGAAAGCAGGAAAAAAATTACTGATTTATTACTTTATATGCCGATGTATATTAACAGGTATAGGTGACAGAAATCTGGTTATTTATAATTTGCTTAATCTGTTTATTATGGAACTCAGGCAAGTAATTGAACAACGACAAAGTATCCGCTCATTCACTAATGAACCTGTAGAATTGGCGGATATCAGGGAAATGGTCAGGCGCGCAGGGCTGGCTCCAAGCATTGATAATTCACAAGCCTGGCGATTTATTGCCATCACTAACCACGAACTGCTTAACCATATGGCTTTGGCAGTTTCCAGGAGCATTTCAGAATTACCGGTACAGGACAAGGATGATGCTAACCGCTCCGTTTTATCGAGGGTTGAATGGTTCGCAACTTTTTTCAGGGATGCACCTGCTGTAATTGCAGTTGCCATGCATCAACACGAATGTCCGCTTGAGAAAGGTACCGAAGTAAGTCATGAGGATTATTCGCGTATGAGCAATTATCCTGAGATTCAGAGTGCGGGTGCAGCTGTTCAGAATATCCTGCTTACGGCTGTGGAATTGGGGTATGGAGCATGCTGGCTGAGTGCTCCGCTTATTGCCAAACAGGAATTGCAACAACAATTGAAACTTGATTTTCCCTGGAACCTTATAACCATGGTAGCTATAGGCAGGTCATTTAACCATCCTGCCCGACCAAGTAAAAAATCAATTGAAGAAATATTCGAGGTGATATCCTGATTTTGCAATACTGAGAATTACACTATTTTTAATTTTTTAATGGCATCAATTGGATCTGGTGCCGAAAATACTGTGTTTCCGGCTACAAGAACATCAACCCCGGCTTCAACCAGCTTAGCAGTATTTATAAAATCCACGCCACCATCTACTTCAATTATTACCTCCAGCTTGCGATCTATAATCAGTTGCTTCAATTGCCTGATTTTGCGATAGGAGCTTTCAATAAACTTCTGGCCTCCGAAACCGGGGTTCACAGTCATAATCAGTACCATATCCAGGTCGGGGAGAATGTTCTCAAGCACCTGTACTGGTGTGTGCGGGTTCAATGCTACCGCAGCTTTCATTCCAAGTTCTTTTATCATTTGAACAGAACGATGAAGGTGAACAGATGCTTCATAGTGGAAACTTATTATATCAGCACCGGCATCCCGGAATTCAGTAAAATATCTTTCGGGCTCTATAATCATCAGGTGAACATCAAGTGGTTTTTGCGCAAGCTTCTTTATCGTTTTTATTACCCGGAATCCAAAAGAGATATTAGGTACGAACACCCCATCCATAACATCAATATGTATCCAGTCGGCAGAACTTGTGTTTAGCATCTGGATATCTTTCTCAAGATGTCCGAAATCGGCAGTCAGGATGGAGGGTGCTATGAGGTGTTTCATGATTTGAAAGTTAGGGAAAGATATAACCCGGAGAGATTATTACCTCAAGGATATAGTTCAGTAAATGGTTAAACAAATGTAAAAAAAAGAGCGGATAAAAATCCGCTCTCCTCAATTAACCTAAGTAGGTTTTCAAAATCTTGCTTCGCGAAGTGTGTTTAAGGCGCCGGATAGCTTTTTCCTTAATTTGCCTAACCCGTTCACGTGTGAGGTCGAATTTCTCGCCGATCTCTTCAAGCGTAAGCGGGTGACTTCCATTGAGACCGAAGTACAACTTGATCACATCAGCTTCGCGGGGTGTGAGGGTGCTGATTGCACGGTCAATTTCCTTGCGGAGTGATTCGTAA
>JANXXZ010000012.1 GCA_025350385.1 Bacteroidales bacterium | reverse complement strand
AAAGTAAAAGTTGATCCGGTTTCAGGGAATATAAGCCAATTTGTAAACCTGGAAACAGGAAGTAATTTCGCAGAAAGAATAATAAATGGAGGACTCAACACCTTTCGCTGGATGCCAGGTGACACCGATAAGCCACAAGCTGACTCTGGTATCGTGATTTCCAATAAGGAATCAGGCCCTCTGATTGTCGAGTTGCGTATTGATTCAAAAGCAAAAGGTTGTCGTTCTGTAGTCAGGTCGGTTCGCCTTATTCAGGGCTTGCCCTGGGTTGAGATTTCAGATATTGTTGATAAACTGCCTCTTACTGCCAAAGATGGTATTCACTTCGGATTTGGTTTTAATATACCAAAAGCAACGACCCGCTACGATATTCCCTGGGGCGTAATGCAGGTAGAAAAGGACCAGTTAACTGCAGCCAATCGTAATTGGCTGACCATCCAACGATGGGCTGATATTTCCAACGACAAAGAAGGAGTCACCTGGTGCTCACCAGATGCACCCCTCATTGAGAGTGGTGACATTACAGCCAATCAGACAGGAACCTGGAGCGGAGAACGGAAACCCTGGCTTCGAAAACTTGAACCGGGTCCTACAATCTATTCCTGGGTAATGAATAACCATTGGTTTACCAATTTTCCGCTTACTCAGGAAGGAGCTGTTATCTTTCGTTACCGTATCCTACCTCACGGAGTTTATGATGCCGCCATTGCAAACCGTTTTGGATTGGAACAGGCCCAGCCTCTCGTATCATTTGCCGCGAAAGAAAATGCAATACCCAGGCAAATGGTTGTTCTGGAAGGTTCTCCTGCAATAACTATATCAATTCTTAAATCAACATCAGAAGGAAATACAGTTATCATTCGTTTACGTTCGGTATCGGATAGGGATGAAGCGGTTAAATTATCATGGCCGGCAGGCGATCCTAATTCAGTAAACATCTGTGAAACTGAGGAGATACCAGGGAAAAAGACAGATAACAATTTGATTGTTCCAGCCAATAGCATGATAACTTTAAAAGCAATCTGGTGATATGAATGAATTTAGTAAGAATTGGATGACTAATTAAAAAAGTGCTCATTTAAAAGAATTTTAATTAGATTACAATATTCGGATAATTAATAGATTTATAGTTTAACTGTTATCAATAATAATGAGTTATTAGAAAAAGATAATTACAAACCACCTAGTATGAAAATCGTTAAAAAATTAATTCTGATTACGTTAGCCCTTGTACTTATAATCAGTTGGACTACAAAGCTGTTTAGTAAAGACCTATATGTAACCCCTAAAAGTGGACAAACAACCAATGCAAAATATGTTGCGTATTATGTTGGAGGGAAAAACGCATCAGACAACAATGCGGGTACTAAAAACGCACCTTTTGCCACTATTTCCAAAGCTGCGGGCCTTTTAAAAGAAGGTGAAACATGTTATATCCGTGCAGGTATATACAGGGAAACAGTTGTTCCGGTAAATAGCGGCTCATTAGGCAAACCGATAGTTTTCACAAGCGATGGTGGTGGGGATGTGACTATCACAGGCACTGATAAAGTAGATGGAAATTGGAAGGTATATAAGGGAAGAATCTATCAGAAAGCTATTTCGTTGCCGGTTACTGGGTATAATAACGCTATTACCGGCAACACTACACTGCTGGCCAACCAGATATTTGTTGGAGGTAAAATGATGATTGAAGCGCGATGGCCGAATATCTCCAATTCTGATGATCTTTTAAACCGGGCTGATTTCCGACCCGTGTTAAAAGGAGCATGGATAAGCAAAGGGGGCACTATACTTGATGATGCCGGTATCCCGGATATTCAAGGGGGCTGGACCGGCGGCACTATCTGGACCATAGGTTGGTTCATGCCCAAAACCAGCACCATCACTTCTTCTTCAACCGGGCAGATCAAGTTTCAAGGAGATATTGATGCAAAGGCTCTTGATTCCTTTTACCTGACCGGGAGATTAGGGGCACTGGACTCAGAGAAGGAATGGTTTTATGACGGGACCTCTCTATATATGTGGGCACCAGGTGGTGGTGAACCAGCGAACGTTGAAGTGAAAATGCGCAACTACGCCTTTGACTTAAGCGGCAAGTCGTATATCACGGTCAGTAACATCAGTGTGTTTGGAGCGACCCTCACGACGAACAGTGGCAGCACAAACATCACCCTCGACAAAATGAAGTTCCAATACATAAGTCACTTTGTGACCTTACCTGGAAAAGATGCCCTTTATTCGCATGCGGACGAAAGCGGTGTATTCCTGATGGGGGTCAACAGTATTATTAAAAACAGCATTGTAGAATACAGCGCGGGCCATGGGATTGTGCTGGGTGCAGCTGAATGTGCTGCGGAAAACAATCTGGTCCATGATGTTTCTTATGGTGGTACGTATTGTTGCGGTATTTTCCCAGCAACCGGCAGCGCCCACCAGACTATCATTAACAATACCATCTATCGGACAGGGCGGTCGGGTATAGACATGGTCTTCAGTAACAAGGATATCGGGTATAATGATATTTACGACTTTGGTCTTATTAATACCGACCTTGGGGCAATATATTCTGCCAGAGGTACAGACCTGACCGGGACTCGTATTCACCACAACTGGTTTCATGATGCAAAAAACGATGAGCACCATGAATTT
>JANXXZ010000007.1 GCA_025350385.1 Bacteroidales bacterium | reverse complement strand
ATCCCGGCCAGTATATCAAAGCGTTTTTCGTCAGGCACCTTCATATCATTGAAATTATATGCCCTGCGCGACTTTGTCCAGGCCTGGGTGAATTCTAACCCTGCAAAGAAGTTAGTCTTTTTATCATTACCAAGATATTGATATCCAATAAATTCTGTTATTCCAGGTCCGTAGCACATGTGGTCGTATCCTTTTTTGTATTCTCCACGCAGCTGAGGGGCCGTGTTATCAGATACCTCGATCCTGTATTTATGCTGAAGCATTCCGCCACCGGCCATGATTAAAATCCCTGAATTGGCATTTGGACCTCCAACCGGGATCAGTCTGCCTGTCTTGATCCAAATGGAATAACCTCTTTCGCTGATAGCGACAGTGGCAAATAAGCCGTTCTCATCGATTATATGACCATCTTTGGTGGAGATATTAGAAAGGATACTATCAGAATTTTTAACATTACGGCCAAAAAGGAAATTTCCTTCAACGGATAATACCCACCTGTTTTTCGTCAGGAAAGTGTACCCGGCGCCAACAGTATTTGATAACCCGAAGCGATCCTTCAGGTCTCCGCCGGGAACGCTTAATGAATAGGTGGGGAAGAACATGGAAATGCCGAGGCTGTCCTTCGGGTTGGTTTGTGCATGCAGCGGGGATAAAAGCCCAAATCCGAACAAAATTGTTATAGTACAGCTGGTTATAATAGACCTGGAATGCATGATATGTTAATGAATAAGAGTTGCTGTTAGTCGTGCAAAGATACAAATCTGTTTCAGCTATATAGATTATTCCTGAGTTAAGGCCTGCTTTAACGATTTTTTATAAATAGAGAAGTTGTATAAACATCCAATAATAAAGCGTCTGGAAGAATCCGGATTGAACTCACCTGAGTGCCTGAAATTTGAAACATCTTAAATAGCTCAATATCAATATTCTGATTGCTATTACACATATTAAATTGGATAAGTATTTTAGGCACTTAAGTCATTTTAGGCACTACAGGCTCTCTAAACTAAAGAAAATCAAGTCGCCCATATAATTTCCGTTCTTAAGATTTTTTCTGAAAAGAGTGCCCTGGTATTAAATTTCCGGTTGCTTTCAAATTTGTATCTTTGTGGCTATTAGTTACCCTTATAGTAATCGTTTTTCTATGCGCAAAATCTCCATGGTCGATCTGAATACCCAATATGAAAAGATCAGGCCCGAAATCGATACCGCAATTAATTCAGTAATTACTTCTGCTGCTTTTATCAATGGTCCGGCTGTAAAGGAATTCCAGGCCAACCTTGAAAATTACCTGGGTGTAAAGCATGTGATTCCCTGCGGAAACGGAACGGATGCTTTACAGGTTTGCATGATGGCGCTTGGATTAAAAGCCGGAGATGAAGTGATCGCTCCTTCGTTCACCTTTATTGCAACAGCTGAAGTTATCGCATTACTTGGCCTGGTCCCCGTTTTGGTGGATGTGGACCCCGACACTTTTAATATTGATCCTGTTGCTATTGAAAAGGCTATTACCTCCAGGACCCGCGCGATTGTTCCGGTTCACCTTTTCGGGCAAAGTGCTGATATGGATGCTATCATGAAACTGGCTGAAAAACACCATCTTTACGTAATTGAAGATGCCTGCCAGGCTATAGGTGCCGATTACAAAACCGGGAACGGTAAGACTCAGAAAGCCGGAACCATTGGGCATGTGGGATGTACCTCTTTTTTCCCTTCCAAGAACCTGGGTTGTTACGGCGATGGAGGAGCCATTTTCACCAATGATGACCAGCTTGCTGCTAAACTGCGTTCAGTGGTAAATCATGGGATGACTGTCCGTTATTTCCACGATGATATTGGCGTGAACAGCCGCCTGGACAGCATCCAGGCTGCCGTGCTGAAAGTTAAGCTTAAATACCTGGATCAATACGCTTCTGCCCGGCAGAAAGCCGCGTCGGCTTATGACAAGGCTTTTTCGGGAAACCCGCACCTGAAAATACCAGCTCATTTTGCCAAATCAAGTCATGTTTTTCATCAGTATACCCTGGTATTAAATGGTGTTGACCGGAACAAACTGATTGAATCCCTCAACTCAAATGCGATACCTGCAATGATCTATTACCCGGTTCCCATTCACCTCCAGAAAGCATACCTGGACCCGCGGTATAAACCAGGTGATTTCCCGGTTACCGAGAGTTTATCGAAATCGGTAATCTCGTTGCCGATGCATACCGAACTGGATGATGAACAAATTCAGCATATTACCTCTTCTCTTCTCGAATTTATTAATAACCAGTAGAGGGCAACTGGAGCTGGTCATCAGATAAAACCGAAGTAATGAAAGTTAAAGAAACCTAAAAGCTTTCACTCGCCCTCTCTCCCTCGCTCCTTCACTCCCTCACTCCCTCACTCCCCCGCTCTTTCACATTTCCTGAAAAATATGACTTTCTAAAACTTAACTGAAAAAGAATAGCTAACCTTACAATCACCATGAACGAGGAAAATGAATATTTTGCCCATCCTTCGGCCATCATCGATGAAGATTGTACGATCGGAAAGGGTACTAAAATCTGGCATTTTACGCATATCATGAGCAACTGCGTGATCGGCGAAAACTGCAATTTCGGACAGAATGTAGTTGTTTCACCGGGTGTTATACTCGGGCGTAATGTGAAGGTGCAAAACAATGTATCCATTTATACCGGTGTAATCTGTGAGGATGATGTTTTCCTGGGGCCATCCATGGTATTTACCAATGTAATCAACCCGCGTTCGGCAGTAAACCGCAAAAGCGAGTATGCAAAGACCCTTGTCAGGAAGGGAGCTACCATCGGTGCCAATGCCACCATCGTCTGCGGGAATGAAATTGGAGCATTTTGCTTTATAGGAGCCGGGGCCGTGGTTACCAAAGCTGTTCCCGCCTATGCACTTGTGATGGGTAACCCCGCAAGGCAAACAGGCTGGATGAGCGAGTACGGCCATAAACTGAAATTTGATGAAAAAGGCTTTGCTGTTTGCCCCGAAAGTCATGAAACCTATTTGCTCAAAGACGGAGAAGTGAATAAAATCAACTAGCCTGAATGCAGCTCACTTCCATGATCAAATAAAACTAATAAGAAGAAATATTAATATAGATGCGATAAACATTTGATTATAATTCTCCCAAATAAATGAAGAAAATCCTCGTTACAGGCGGCACCGGGTATATTGGATCGCACACTGTGGTTGAATTACAGCAGCAGGGATACGATGTGCTCATTGCAGATAACCTCTCAAATTCGAAAATGGAAGTCCTCGACAATATTGAAAAAATAATCAAAGAGGTATATACCGGAAGGTCTGAATTCGTAACAAGACAATGACGCAAACTAATAGAATTTTATATGGTTAGGCTCACAAAAAATAAAATACGTTGCGTTGGAATTT
>JANXXZ010000570.1 GCA_025350385.1 Bacteroidales bacterium | reverse complement strand
GCCTGAGTGAAATCCTGGCTGTGTTTGCTGACAACTCGATTCACATCAGCCTGATGCAGAACTCGGCCATCAGTTTTTCGGTATGCGTCGATAATAATGAAAGAAGGTTGAAAAAACTTTTCGAAGAATTAGGAGGAAACTACAAAACCCGCTATAACACAGGCCTTGAGCTTATCACCATCCGCCATTATGACCAGGCTACCATTGACCGCGTTATGGAAGACGGGAAAACCGTTCTGCTGGAAATGCGGAGCCGGTTAACGGCACAGTTTGTCGTCCGACCCTTTCCAGTAAAATAAAAAAGGAATTTTACTTATTCACTATAAATTTCGAGGTCCCTTTGTAATTTCCAGCTCCCACTTTAACCAGGTATACACCCGGTTTAAAGGAATCCAGCTGAAGTTCAACCGTATTTTTCCCGTTCATAAATTGAAAGTTATTCACGGAACACTGACGTCCCATTAAGTCCATAATGGTTATTGAACCAGTTGAAGGCTGCAGAAGGGAAAAGCTAATGTTTGTCTTCTTGCTTGACGGATTTGGAAAAACAGTCACTTTAAACAACGGTCCTTGTTCTAGCTCGCCAATACTTGTCAGCAGATCATCCCGATACCAGAGTCCATTAAAGTTATTACTGGCTAAGATGTTTTTACCGCTTGCTCCGATGCATTTCAGATGAATGTAAGAATTATTCTTATAAAGATCCCCCGTAATATCTGTCCAGCTTGAATCCACCGTATATTTATTCAGCCATAACAGATTATTCTGACTTATGATCCTGGCTTCATCATTCACAAATAAATTCACCCATGGAGAATCAGCCGGCAAAGTAAATGGACTCCATGTCTCACCAAGATTTTCACTTTTTAAAGAACTGCAACCATAGTGATAAATAGTGCTATGAGCCGAAGTAAGGTACCCTTTTGGTTCATCCAGTATTGGGCAGGAACTTTGAAACACGGGTTGAAAGGAGTTACCATTGTCTGTTGATCTTTTAACATGGTATAGGGCTGTATCAGCCACAGGCGGTCCGGGTCCCAAAGCGAAATCGGAAGACGCATAATAAACATCCGGACCTATCACTTCAAATCCATCATAACTCCAGTGATACTCATCAATAATTGTGACCCATTGGAAATCATCCATCGAACAGCGTTGAATCGATGAACCAGTATATTTGTAAAGGTAATCCTGATTCAATTTAATGCCTGCCCCTATGGATTGATTCGTTTTTTGTATCCAGGAAGTTCCAAAATCTGAAGAGACATATAATCCTGATAAACTGGAGAGAAAAATCATATCATCCAGGAATTTTATATCGGTAACATCCCTCCATCCGGTTTTTTGATATGTTATTCCCTGGTCAGTTGATACAAACAATTCCCCATAGTATGAAACAGCCCAGATCCTGTTGCCCTGAACATTGATGCTATGAAATGACCGGCTGTTCAATCCGTCGTGAAAAGTACTCCATCCCTGGTCAGTATCATATTGGTAAAGTTCTTCTGGAGTGGCTGAAAAAAGTTTTCCTTTATATACACTGATATGAGTAACAATTGAACTGCTATCCTGCCCTATGATCTCTTGAATCCAGGTGCTGTCGGACTCCCTGAAGCGGTACAATTTCTCAAAAGCGGCATATAGAGTCCCATTCAATATCTCCATGTCAGTAATAACATTTCCCAAATTATAATTAATTGATTTCCAGCTTCCCTGCAGGCCATTAAGTTTGTAAATGTAATATTGCGGGCTGTTATAGGATTCTAATAAGCAGTAAATATTACCATTCCCGATTATAACTTTTATAAGTTGGCTTTGTATCGGGACGGGGGGCAATTCCTGCCAGCTGATTCCCTTATCAAGTGAAATATTCAATACTGAAAGCCAGTAACCTGAATAATAAAAAAGCAAAGAATCACAGGAAAACAGATTGCTGTTAGTTGGTAATTTAGCAACAGTCTGAAAAGTATATCCAAGGTCATCCGAACGTTTGAGCGTATCCTGCTGCAGGATGAAGAGGGTACTGTCCACATCCCTGAATGAATCAATATAATGTCCCGCGTCGTACCTAACGCCCCAGCTATGACCCCGGTCAGGAGAGAAATATAAATTCGTCCCGGCGGTAGCAAATAATAATTTGTCCAGAACCGTCCGGATTTCAGGAAAAGAAACGGGTATAGTAAGTTCCTCCCACACTGGTGTTAACATATTCCTTGAATAGGTTCCGCCTAACCCGTTAACCAATATTGCAGAGTCGACCCCCAGTAAATGATTGGTAGTGAAACCATCCACCCCCTGGCAGGATTTCCATTGGCTGTAAACCGATGTAGAAAGTGTGCACAGCAATAATAAGGCAAAGAATTTATCGATAGAATAAGTTTTCATAATAGTAGAATTTTATACAAATATACAAATATTAATGCCGGCGGTTACAATTCTAACCAATTAAATGTGATGTCAATACATATCCAAATTCCAAAAACATTAATGCAGACTTTAGGTTTAGGACAGCGTTAATATTCTATCATGATTATTCAGTATTAACCCCGGAATAATTTTGATTGTTGGCTTTTTTAAAACAAATCAGGAAGTTATACAGGAGATCCTATTTAAAAGTTTATGCTACTGCCAGGCTTTCCTTCAATTTTTTCTCCCGGTATTATAATTGAATAGTATTTTGTATTGTCTGAGAATAAAAAAAATAGAAAATAGCATTGTGCTATTCTGAGTTTTTATTCAGCAGGCAACTAATACAACCCTTAAAGAACAAAAGGTACCTTTGTAAATATTCTATTTCTTATAAACTTTGATCTTATGAAACCAACCACGATTTTCATAGTATTTATCCTGTTTATCAGTAGTTGCAAAAAGGAAAAGGAAGCTGCAAATTTTTATGCCGATTGTCCTTATGGCAAATCGTTCATTACAATGAACGACCCGTTCTTCATCAGCAACGGATTAATCCCATTTCAACTAAACCTTACCTGGTACTACGCTGACAGTACATGGGAGAACGGGGCCCTGAAATCCGCCGGTGAGTATTCGCTTTCAGTCGTATCAGCCAGAAAATCAGGCAATGACACCTGGTGGAAACTGAGTGACAGCTCCCAGCTTTGTGTCAGCAATGACACGGTTTACAAATTAAATAGCAGTGGGTTTGTGCCTGAAGGCACTGTTGTATGTCCCGAAAAGACTATTCTTTTTTACCCGGTGCCGGCGGATACCACGATCAGCTGGCATGAAACTACACAGGATATGAATATTATGGGCGAGGCAACCCAACTTAAAGGAACGATCCACACCGGTATTGGTGATTTCGGCAATTGCCTGGAGTTTAAACAAAATCTTTCA
>JANXXZ010000569.1 GCA_025350385.1 Bacteroidales bacterium | reverse complement strand
TAAAGTCGGAATCACGAAGATGAAATTGATTTTAAAAACAGGATAAGCACCAACCGATGTCACAAATCCCGATTAGATGTTATTGGGAGGAAATACGAGCATGAAAATTTACTCTCTTAACCTGTTAGTTAAAATACTCATTTTAAACGCTTAACAAAAATATATACACATGAAATGTTTATGAAGGGCAATCTCGGGTATTCTCTTCCAATCAAATTGATGAGAAGTAATGCCCGGTTATATCAGTATAATTGTTCTGTTTTCTAAAAATAATAGAATTTTTCACTTTTATATGACCCTATGCCCGAAGAATTAACACCTTCAGCAAACGAAAATTTAGAACCTCAGATCAGGTTACTCAAAGTATTATGTATACTCACATTTGTAGGAAGCGGAGGAGGTCTGTTTTCCTATGGATTCATTGGAATAAATCCGGAATGGTTTTATGAGAGTGCCAGCAAAGGGATGAACCAGGAAATGCTTGATCTGCTTAAATTGATAACCTCTCCAGGGAGAACTTTCCTGCTTGTTATGGCTGCCTTACATGCTTTTTCGTTCGTCGGGGCACTATTAATGTGGAAATTAAAAAAGCTGGGATTTCACTCATATGCGTTTGCTCAAATCCTTGTACTTATTACACCCTTATTATTTATCAGGGGATTTCCTACCGCAGGAATAAATGTGATTCTCACATTGCTGTTTATACTTGCATATGCCCGTTTTTTGAAAATAATGCGTTAAATTCAATCCTGTTACTAACTATGTTGAAAAAAAGTTCTTTATTTGCTGCTAACATATGACGATATCAACCTATTATTTTGTAATTTCGTCAATACTAAATGGCAACTGGTCGATAAAATAAGCCGTTTTATCGATCAGTATATTGAAAGAATTGCAATCGTGTTCATAATTAAGAATACTTATAATCAAGCCATTAGCAAACTAAATCGCTCCAAAATTAAAATAATTTAGAAGGGGTGAATATTCGTTGGAATATTTATCTAAATTCACACAAATTTTTAACTAATCTTAACACTGGTTAATAATCCCTTAACATACTATTAATGCCTATGACAAACCTTTAATAAATAAGAAATTCATTTAATCATTAACTTAACAAACCAACCACTAACTAACCAAAACCACCAGTTTATGAGAAAACTAAGCATCTTGCTTGTACTGCTGCTCTTTTCCGGCATGCAGTTGCTTGCACAACGAACAATCACTGGTAAAGTTACCAGTGCCGACGACGGCCTTGGTATACCAGGCGTCACAGTTCTTGTAAAAGGAACTACTTCGGGTTCACTTACCGATATGGATGGCAAGTACCAGCTCTCCGTACCGAAAAATTCCTCTGCTCTTGTATTTTCATACGTAGGTATGAAATCAGTGGAAGTAGCTTTGGGAACATCCAATGTTTTAGATGTTCAGATGGAAAGTGAAGCCAAGGTCATTGAAGGAGTTGTTGTAACGGCTTTCGGTATCCAACGTCAGTCAAAAGAACTTGGGTATGCCACAGCAAAAGTCGGAACCAAGGAACTTACCCGTTCAGGCGCTTCAAACGTTGTGAATGGCCTTTCAGCCAAAGTTTCCGGACTTCAGATTAATACTGTGAACAACGGTGTTAATCCTGATACCCGTATCACCTTGCGTGGTAACCGTCACTTCCTTGCCAGCAACCAGGCTCTTGTAGTACTGGATGGTGTTCCGGTAAGCGCAACATTCCTCAACACTATTAACCCAAATGATATTGAGAACGTCAACGTTCTGAAAGGAGCCAGCGCTTCTGCACTCTATGGGAATGACGCATCAAATGGCGTTCTTATGGTTACTACCAAAAAAGGTGGCGCTAAACCCGAAATCAAGGTTAGTAGCCAGACAACCTTTGAAACTGTCTCATATTTACCAAAGTTTCAGACCCGTTTTGGCTCAGGTTCCGGTGAAACCCCCGCCAATAATATTGCCGGAGTTCCACCTTACACGTTCTGGATTGGCCCCGACCGCAACACTGACCCATATACATCATACGAAAACCAGAGTTATGGACCGGAATTCAACGGACAGGACGTGATCCTCGGCGGAGTATTAGCCGATGGTACCTACCAGACAGTTCCCTATAGCGCTGTGAAAAACCAAAAGAAGAATTTTTTCAATACAGGTGTTACTTCACAAAATGATATGTCCTACTCTTTTGGAGACGCAAAAAGCAACTTTTTCATCTCTGCTCAGGACGTTAATACCAAAGGTGTTATTCCTTACGATAAAAACAGGAGAACAAGCATGCGTTTTGCCGGGGGTAAAACCTATGGAATGTTCCATACTGATTTTACGATCGGATACACTCAAACCAATACCAATATAGCTGGTACTGAATATTTCCAGCAACGTCCGGTATATTGGAACCTGCTGAATACTCCTGGCCAGGTTCCCCTGCAGGATTATAAGGATGCGGACAATGGCAAATTTGCTCAACCAAATGGTTACTTTAATGCCTATTATCCAAATCCTTACTGGCAGCTCAATCATTCACGTAATATCAGCAGGGCCGATGACGTTCTCGGATCAGTTTTACTTACCCTGAAACCGGCTGAGTGGATTGACTTTTCTTACCGTGCCGGTATTACCACAGAAACCTATCAGAATAACACCTATCGCGATGAGGCGACTTATAATACTTACAATCAAGGCGATCCATGGGGAGCCGGAGCAATGGGTTCTGGGAAACCGATATACCCTGGAGTATCCACCGATGGAATGACAAACAGCCTGATCTTAACCGGCGACTTCCTGGCTTCCATTAACAAAAAGTTTAACGACATCACTACCCGTCTGATCCTTGGTAATTCCATGTATACCAATCATTACCGGACTATAGGGGTTGGAGCTACTTCGCTTGTGATACCAGGTTTATATAATGTATCGAACCGCCTCGGTGAACCCACAGCTACCGAACAAAAACAGAACAGGGCTTCGATAGGCCTTTTTGCAGACCTGACACTGGGATACAAAGACTTCCTGTTCGTCCATGCCTCGGGCCGCAACGATTGGGATTCCCGCCTTGTTAAAGCAAACCGCTCTTTCTTTTACCCTGCAGTTGATGCCAGTTTAGTGCTTTCTCAAATTATCCCCGCACTCAATTCAGGTAATTCCTTCGTTTCTTTCGCAAAGATCAGGGGAGGTGTTTCCAAAACAGGTCAGATTGCTTTAAATAGCTGGTATGGAACATTACCATATTTTGATGCCGGTGCAGGGTTTCCTTTTGGATCACAAGCTGGTTTCGTCCTGGGCAGTACCCTCAGTAATGCTTCCCTTCAGCCTGAGAAAACCCAGGAAATTGAAGGAGGATTTGAACTTGGCTTCCTGAAAGACCGTCTGCATTTCGTTATGAACGCTTACCAGTCGGATACCAAGGATCAAACGATCCCTGCCCAGATTTCAGCAGCAACAGGATTTACCAGCGCACTCATCAATGCCGGAGAAATGAAGACATGGGGAATTGAAACTGACCTCAGGATCACACCGGTAGTGAATGTAGCAGGGCTCCGTTGGGATTTTTCCTTAAACTATTCTTATAATTCAACCAAGGTTGTTTCCATACTGCCCGGTCTTACTGAACTAAGAATTGATCCAAATTACACATCCTACATTATAGTTGGCGAGCAATTTCCTGCAATAAAGACCGATGATGTCATGAGAGATCCTCAGGGTCGCATCATTGTGGATCCGGTTACTGGTTATCCGACTAAAAATCCCGCAGTATCAATTGTCGGACATGGTAACCCAAATCATATCCTTGGCATTGTAAATACCCTGGCTTTCAAAGGATTCACCTTTAATATCGTTGCAGATTACCGTAGCGGTAATAGGGCTTTTTTCCAAATGGGCCAGCAGTTGGACTTCACGGGAGGTACATGGCACACGGCACAGAATGGCAGGGAGCCTTTTGTAATTCCTAATTCTGTCATCGAGACTTCACCCGGTGTATATGTTGAAAACACTAATGTAGTGGTGCACAATGCATCCCGCGATTTTTGGGTAAATTCCGATTATCCAGCAGTTGGCAGGTCTTATGTAACCAGCGCCGCTTTCTGGAAAATACGTGAAATCACTCTTAGTTATGACGTACCTGTGAAGAACTTCCTGAATGGCACTATAAAATCCCTGGAACTTGGCTTACTGGCCAGGAACCCGTTCATGTTCCGCCCTGTCACCAATATCTGGACCGACCCTGAATTCAATACAACCGGGGGAACGAGTAATGTTGTCGGTCAGACCGATTATAACCAGACTCCTCCTACCAGGGTTTGGGGTTTCACAGTTAAAGCTTCCTTCTAAATTACTTAAATTCTAATAAAATATGAAGAAAAATATAATCATACTTTCTGCCTTGGTTTTGCTCCTGGGAAGCTCCTGCAAAAAGGATTTCCTATCGGTTAACGAGAAGAATCCAAATAACGCTTCCTCGGTTTCAGCAAAACTCGTATTGCCTGCAGCTCTCAGCGCCTCGGCTGCCGTTATAAACAATCCTGACAACTTCAATTTTGTTTACCTATGGCATGGCCTGTGGTGCATTAGTGGTGGGTATTCCCAACCCAATGACCTGACGCAGTACAATATCCGAAACTCTTCCTACGAAAACAACTGGACCTATTTCTATCTAAACGCAGAAAACTATAGCTATATAGAAAAGAATTCAACTGATCCCGGGCAGGTTTATTATTTAGCCATCTCCAAGATCATGAAAGCTTGGGTATTCCACAACCTCGTTGATGCCTACGGAAATGTTCCATATACTGATGCCTTCCAGGCTCCTGCTATACTGAAACCAAAGTACGATGACCAAAAGGCAGTTTATGAAGACCTGGTGGTTAAACTGGATGATGCTATAGCCGCAATTAAAGCTGCCCCAGTGGATGCTGAAAATCCCGGTGTTAAT
>JANXXZ010000566.1 GCA_025350385.1 Bacteroidales bacterium | reverse complement strand
TTTAACACTCAGAGCAATTTCTTTTCGACAAGGTAATGGTTCCTGTCAGGTGAATTTCGTGACACCATTTCCGCCAGGAAACCGGTCATGAACAACTGTGTACCGATAACCATTGCAAGCAATCCGAAATAAAAGATTGGTCTATCAGTCATGCGATATCCTGCCATAAAAAAACGGGCATAGGTCAGGTATCCTGCAATGATAAAACCTAGAAAGAAAATAATGCTTCCGAGCAAACCGAACAGGTGCATGGGTTTCTTCCCGAAACGGGAAACAAACATGATTGAAATAAGGTCCAGGAAACCGTTTATGAATCGTTCCAGGCCAAATTTAGTAACACCATATTTACGTTTCCGGTGTTCCACCACCTTCTCCCCGATCTTTTTAAACCCGGCCCATTTAGCTATTACAGGGATAAAGCGGTGCATTTCACCGTACACTTCAATGCTTTTAATAACTTCGCGGCGATAAGCCTTTAAGCCACAATTATGGTCATGTAATTTCACGCCCGACATCCGGCTGGTAGTCCAGTTAAAGAATTTGGATGGGATATTTTTCGATAAGGAAGGATCATGACGCACCTTTTTCCAGCCCGAAACAAGGTCAAATCCCTGTTTTCTGATCATATCATATAACCCCGGAATTTCATCAGGACTGTCCTGCAGATCGGCATCCATGGTAATCACCACATCTCCCTGGGTAACCTGGAACCCTTCGTTCAGCGCCGCCGATTTACCGTAATTGCGCCTGAATTTTATCCCTTTTATCTGCGGGTTGGTTGAATTAAGATTTTCAATCACTTTCCATGATCCGTCGCTGCTACCATCATCCACCAGGATTACTTCATAACTAAAGCTATGGGCAAGCATCACCTTCCCGATCCAGGCACAAAGTTCCGGGAGCGATTCATCTTCATTGTATACAGGCACTACAACCGAAATATCCATACTTAAATTAAATTACTCCGCCTGTAGTGCTGTTATCAAAAACATCAGGGTTCTTTTTCATAATAGCCCCGACAATCAATGATATGATTGCTCCGAAAATCAGTCCTATGCCAATGTTTTTCACATTCTGGACTATTGTAGTTGCTTTTTCTGCCTGTTCATCAAGTTTTGCCAGTTGTTCAGCAATTTTATCTTCCGGCATTTTTCCGGCGAGATAATTTTCCATCCAGCCTTTCTGAGCCTCCATTATATTCTTCATGTACATGGGGTCAAAAAACTTCATAAAGATGAAGGTAAACAGGGTTGAGATCAGGGCAGCAACTGCCAAAGTCGTAAAACAATATAGGAAAGCATCCCCGAAACTGATAAATCCTCCGATTTTAGTACGGTATTGTTTTAAGAAAATAACCAAAAGCGTAATATTAACAGCAAGTCCGAATAACATCATCAGTATTGGTTTCATAAGACCAACCGGCTTGATATCAGCGACATATTCAACTACAAATAACACAATACCGACAGCAGCAATGATAAATCCTGCTTTTAAAGCAGATAAGAAAAGTTCTTTGCGGGTTTCCATATCTTTGAGGTTTTTGGTTTCTTAATAATGCAAAGGTATGAAAGTAGCGACAAAATAACGAAATTGAATCCTGATTTGCGCTGCGTTCCTAAAAATTTGTATTTTTGCAGCGGGTAAGTCTTATACGACCAGCTCCTGTTGAACTCCCCCAGGTCAGGAATGAAGCAAGGGTAGACGGTTGAGCGGTGCGATATAAGTAGCTTACCCATTTTTTATTCCCCTGAAGAGTGGTTATCAGTTAATTGTTATTTGCCGTATTAACTTTTGCCTTTTCTACTTTTGTCTTTTGTCTTATTCTATTAACCTTTTCCTCTCAGCAACCCTTCTGCATCCAAAGTGCTCTGAATCAATATTCTTTCAATTATTTTAATTTCCTTACCTCAACAAGGGCGTTGAATCCCATGTTAAAATTTCGTTCCTTTGTAAGTAAGAACTCTTTTACCAATCCGTTTTAAACCATCCTCAGCATGAAATTCTTCATCGATACAGCCAATCTTGATCAGATCCGCGAAGCAAACGCCCTTGGGATTCTCGATGGCGTTACTACCAATCCTTCCCTTATGGCTAAGGAAGGCATCAAAGGCACCGACAATGTTTTAAAACATTATGTTGACATATGCAACATAGTTGATGGCCCTGTGAGTGCCGAAGTCCTTTCGACCGATTTCGAAGGGATGATCCGCGAAGGGGAAGTGCTTGCTGAGTTACATCCCAATATTGTAGTTAAAATTCCAATGATCAAAGATGGAATTAAGGCAATCCGGTATCTTACCGATAAAGGAATAGCCACCAACTGTACGCTTGTTTTCTCGGCCGGCCAGGCCATCCTTGCGGCAAAGGCCGGGGCCACTTATGTTTCACCCTTCATCGGACGGATTGATGATTCCGGAGTTGATGGACTTGAACTGATTGACCAGATTGTAAACATTTATCGCATACACGGATTTGAAACCCAG
>JANXXZ010000528.1 GCA_025350385.1 Bacteroidales bacterium | reverse complement strand
ATAATCAGGGCAAAGTCGGGTAAAGAAGTTATCACAAAAACATTTATTAAACAATAAGTATCTCATTTACTGGCTGATTAATCCGGATTACTCTGTTTACAGGCTAATCCGGATTATTTTGTTAAGCCGATTGATTGAATTACTTAAAAGAGATTGAATGAGTTGACACAAAAATCAAGTCTATCTCATGAAGTTCGATTAAGAGTTAGCTTAAGCATAAGACTAATGGATGAAACGAGATTTACCATAAAGAAGGGATAAATACTCATTGAAACACCAATCTTGAATATCCTGGCTAGCAGCGGTATTTCCTTTTAATCTGATCCTCTTAAAAACAAAAAAATATATGTCAGGCAGAATAGAAAGAATAGTTTCGATCAGTTCCCTGATGGTTCAGATTAGTTTTCCTTTGGTCAGGATAAAACCCTTCTTCTTGAAAAGCCTGGCACATTTAAAATAACATATGGAACTCTTAATGGTCAGGGTCCTGATCAATATATGAAATCATGCGGCTATACCAGAGCCGAATCAGATGCAGCTACTAAAAATCTTGTTTCTCTGGTTGCAGTTTTTTGCAGGAACTGTATATTGAATGACATTAAGGGATTTGATGGCTATTATTACCTGAACGGTAGCCGCTGCAATACAAAATTCGGTTACGGTTGCCCACTACAGTTTGCTTTTATTTTGAAACCTGGACTTTACGAAAAGGTAAAGAAGTAAAACAAACATCTGAACCGCCTCAGTGGCGCTTTGAGGTGAATATGACTGAGAAGTTTTACAGCAACGGGTTCAATGTATCCAATTTCAGCACTGCATATAACCCTACAAATTCAGCTTTTAACGAAAAAGACGCAATATTAGTACTGTAGCATTGCGCGAACTCTTTTTCCTTCCAGGTGTAAAGGAAGAGGTTTGTCCCGGAATCGACCGTTACGGCGACAACCTGATCATCTTTAATCCCGACCGACCCGAATATTGGAATCGGTTTACCATACGTGCAGTATTCAGGTTGTTGATTGACTATTGGAAGCAGGTGCCAGATAAAATCCAAATGGAAACGATTATTCCAATGCTGGAAAATGAATTTTCAAATTTTTCAGAAACTGAAAAGGATGGATTTGCCTATTTCGGAGATACTGAGTCAATATCCAGGATTGGTTCTGACGTTAACCAATCCCCTGTCATGCGGCCCAATTTCGGATACAGGAACAAAAGTCTTCCCCGTTCAGCCATCCAGGTTATGGTATTTGAAATCCCGAAAAAAAGAAATAATCAAAAGCTGGATGGACATTGAATTAAAACGACAGGATGGAGGCTATTATTTTAGCAGGATGCTTTATGAACTGGACATCAATACATTAAAACCGGTTGTTGAAAATTAACTAAACGGATCTCTTAACCTATAAATGATTCCTTTAATGCAAAAAAGCTTAAGTTTTATTCCAGTTTATTTCCTAATAGCTCTGTTCGCTGACGCTCAGCCAGAATCATCTCATTACATGTTCGACAAACCAGGCAAATGGTTTTATACGAGCAATCTTGACACTAAAGTATCAGATTATGTTGCTTTGGGGAAAAACGCAGCAACAGTGGCTGAATGGTTTCATCAGAATATCCCAATTATGACAAACTCCAAAGGGCTTGACCTTTCAGCTGTATTATTTAGTACCTGGGACGATTCGTATAAAAAAAGAAAGTGTAATTACGCTGTGCGGTGTGAGCTGAATTTCGATTTTCAGTTGTTCCTGAAAAGCAGGCGGTAAATATACCGTTGAGCCTCCTGCATAAAGCTTTGACATTAATAATACCGAAACCGTGCATGGCACTAATTTCCACTTAAACGGATTTGATAACACAAAGGATGACCCTTCACTTGAAGGGCCGATGGAAAAAGCCAGTGGCGAGATGAATGATCTTTTTCAGGTTTACCCGTTAGTTGAGGAAATTGCGCCTGGAGTCAGCTTATTTGGCGACGGACACCTGTTCGTTTTCAATCCTGATCGTCCGCCTTTCTGGATACCGGTTACATTGAAGGAATTACCAGAAATGACACTTTCCTATTATACCATTTTTAAAAGCAAGGAGATGGGACAGATATTGCTGGACGAACTTAAAAAGGAAATCTCTGAACTCACTGAAGAAGAATTGAATGCTCCTGCATCCCAGGGCGATGAGAAACATTTCGTACTGAATGCAAACGGGCAGCGGCAAGGCCTTCAAATCATGCGCTTTAACCCTGAATACTGGGATCGTTCACTGCCTCCTTCGGCCATCCAGTTTATGACCTTATGGGACCCGCAAATGAAACAGGCCGAAATGGATGAATACATCAAAAACAATGGGCATCCACATTATGGACAACAGATTATCAATGCCTTAAAAATGGAGACTTTGGCCAGGCTGATTATTCGTAAGAAGTAAACTGTCTGGATCAGGGAACTGGTTTTCCGGAAATAAAAAAAAGAGTCGCTGAGAAATGCGGCTCTTTTCATCAACATGCTTTTAAAAGCGGCCTAGTAATTCTCAGCCTTCTCCTCGAAGAAAGCTTTTGGATGCTGGCAGGCCGGGCAATTTTCTGGCGGTTTGGTGCCTTCATGCACATAGCCGCAATTGCGGCATTCCCAGCGGGTGGGTTCTTCTTTTTCGAATACCTTCCCTTCTTCCACATTTTTCAATAAGGCCAGGAAACGTTTTTCATGTTCTGCTTCTACTTTTGCGATAATCTTGAATGCGACCGCGATTGCAGGGAATCCTTCTTCCTTTGCGATTTCGGAGAAGCTGGGATAAAGATCAGTCCACTCTTCGTTTTCGCCGGCTGCTGCGGCTTTAAGATTTTCGGCAGTAGTGCCGATTATCCCGGCAGGATATTTAGCCGTAATTTCCACTTCGCCACCTTCCAGGAATTTAAAGAAACGTTTTGCGTGTTGTTTCTCCTGGTTAGCGGTCTTCTGGAAGATTTCAGAAATCTGCTCAAATCCTTCGTTTTTGGCAGCCTTGGCAAAAAACTCATAGCGGTTTGTTGCCTGCGATTCACCGGCAAATGCTTTCAGCAGGTTTTGCTCGGTTCGGGTTCCTTTGATGCTATTGTCCATAGTATATAGTTATAAATGAATGTATTACGCGTAAAATAATTAAAAGTATTGGTGGATATAAAGTTAGGGCAATATGACCGATAATACAACTCTGTCATTGATAATATCAACTTTTTGGTTTTTTTCCTAAACAGGCTTCAGTGTTAAGAGTTGATGACTTATCTTCTGAAGTCTTCATTCAAATGTAAACATCTCAGGACATCCAGGATTATAAAATTTATATCTTTTACGAATGATAATATTATCTGATATGTCCGTATATTTGATATAGTATTGTAAAACATGTGATTTATTTATATGATTATTAGGACTTTGAGATAAGGTTAAACTTTGGGACTAGCTGGATAAATTGATTTTTTCTTATGTCAGTATTTTGGCGAGCCAGGATGTGAATGCAAGTCTTATTCTTTTAAAAGCAGGATTCCCTAATAGCCGATTCGGATTTTTTTCCGACTAAGTTCGGATTCAAAACTGAAATATCAATGCAATAACAAATAGTATGAACTTCGAATCCGGCGGAATTTATCATATATACAACCAAGGTAACAACCGGCAACGGCTGTTTTACAACAGGGAAAACTATCTGTTCTTTATCCGGAAAATGAGGCATCATATCCTGCCTTTTACTGATGTGCTTGCGTGGTGCCTGATGCCTAATCATTTTCATCTGATGGTGGAGGTGAAAGATGTTGTACTTCCGGTGATTATTGAAGGGGTGACTTCAAATCACCCCTTCAATAAGAAACGATTAACGTTGAATTCAAGTATTGGAATAATGTTGCGTTCATACACCAGGGCAGTTAATATCCAGGAAGATCGCACGGGTGGACTTTTTCGTGAAGAAACCAAAGCTATCTGTCTGAATGGATTTAATGGACTTTTACCTAATTGGTATACATCTTTTGGAGTGACTTTTCTGAATGTAGAGATCCCTGAATTCCAGTATCCTCAGGTTTGTTTCAATTATATTCATGCAAACCCAGTGAAATCAGGTCTTGTCAAAAAACAGGAAGATTGGGAATTTTCATCTTATAAGGATCTGAAAGGATTAAGAGATGGCAGTCTGGTAAATCGGGGAAAGGTTAAAGACCTTGGTCTGATCATAAAATAATTTCTGAATGACTTTCATAAGAGTCGGGGAGGAGAAAGCCCTGGAATCGTTGAAAAGCTTACTTTTGCATCCTGAAATCAGCCGCTCATGAGAATAAACTCATTGGCGGCTTAAACTGCTTTGCATGACACCGGATTATACTAACGGTAAGGGAAACAATTCTAAAACCACAAATTCTTCTGCTTCATCGCTTTTATCCTGGTATGCCAGCGATCCTCGCCTGGCAGATCTTTTTGAAATACTCAAACCGGAAACGTTCCGGGAAGGCAGCCTGCCCAGGATTCACCTTGGGGGACTGGTTGGATCCTCTGCCGCCCTGGTAGCAGCGGCTGTATTTAACCATATTCCGGTCGTACATCTTCTTGTTCTGGCTGATAAGGAATCAGCAGTCTACTTCAGCAACGACCTGGAGAACCTCCTCGGAGAATCGGAGCAGGGTTTTCATAAGAAAAGGGTGCTTCTTTATCCCACCTCTTACAAGAGGCCTTACGAAGTTGAAAAAACCGATAACAGCAATGTGCTGATGCGCACCGAAGTACTGAAAAGGATCAGCACACGTGCCAAGGATGCATTGGTAATCACTTATCCGGAAGCATTGTCAGAAAAGGTAGTCACGAAAAAGTACCTTGAAAAAGCCACGATGAAGCTTAAAAAGGGCGAAACCGTTGACCTGGATTTCATGTACGACCTGCTGGATGAATACGGATTCGACAGAGTTGATTTTGTGGCGGAGCCGGGCCAGATAGCCCTTCGCGGAGGTATCATCGACGTTTTCTCCTATACCAACGATAATCCGTACCGTATAGAGTTTTCGGGCGATGTGGTGGATTCTATCCGGTCATTTGACCCTGCTTCGCAGCTCTCGGTCGACAGGCTCGATCATATTACCATTGTTCCCAACGTTCAGAACCGCGAATTACAGGAGAAACGCGAATCGCTGCTGGAGTTCATGCCGAAAGAAAGCGTCCTTTGGCTATTTGACACCTCCATGACCATTGACCGCCTTGAACTGGAATTCCTGAAAGCAGAAAAGGCTTTTTCAAACCTTGCAGGAACCATTGATCACCTTGAACCGAAGGAATTATTTATCGGTAAAGAAGAGTTTCAACGCCAGATTACCGGCTTCCCGACGATCGAATTCGGGAAACACCCGATGTTCAAAGTTTCTTTCCATTTGGGATTTTCCATGTCGCCACAGCCGTCGTTCAACAAAAACTTCGATATGCTGCTTGCGAATCTCACTGAGAATTCTAACCAGCAGATACGAAATGTAATCCTGGCCGACAGCCCCAAACAGGTTGAGCGTATCTATGCCATTATTGATGACCTAATTAAGAACCGTGCGATTGAGGAGGAACTTGACTATGCCATTATCAACCTTTCGTTGCACGAGGGTTTTGTGGATCGTGACCTTAAACTGGCCTGTTATACCGATCACCAGATTTTTGAGCGGTATCACAAATTTCATCTCACCGAGAGTTTCAGTGGTAAACAGGCCATAACGCTTAAAGAACTCTATGACCTGAAGCCCGGTGATTATGTTACGCATATTGATCATGGAGTGGGGCGGTACGATGGCCTGGAGAAGATCAACAATAACGGCAAATGGCAGGAGGCCATCCGGATTATCTACTCACATGATGACCTGCTTTATGTAAGTATCCATTCCCTGCACCGTATTTCCAAGTATTCAGGCAAGGAAGGCTATGTCCCTTCGCTCGACCGCCTCGGTTCCAATGCCTGGAATAAACTGAAGGCAAAAACGAAAGCCCGTGTCAAGGACATCGCCAAGGATCTCATTAAACTCTATGCTGAACGCCGTGCTGCCGATGGTTTCGGATTTACCCCCGACACCTATCTTCAGCATGAACTGGAAGCTTCCTTTATTTATGAAGACACTCCTGACCAGGTAAAATCGACCCTGGATGTCAAACGTGATATGGAGGCTTCACATCCGATGGACCGCCTGGTGTGCGGAGATGTTGGTTTTGGTAAGACTGAAATCGCCATCCGTGCAGCCTTTAAGGCTGTTACCGACAGCAAGCAGGTTGCGCTGCTG
>JANXXZ010000491.1 GCA_025350385.1 Bacteroidales bacterium | reverse complement strand
CATAAATGCCGGTGAGTAAATGAGTTTTTGCCGAATCTGGGTATTAAAATAAATTTTCATTGCTGTACATTGATCAAAGCCTGTACTATCAAATCATTTGGCAGATGTGCCTGCTGATTTGTTGCAACAGTTCTACTGTTTATGAAGGTCGTCCCAAAACTCAACTGCCCTGCGCATGTGAGGTACCACGATGGTTCCACCAACCAATGTCCCGATTCCCAGCACTTCAAAAAGTTCGTCTTCTGAAACTCCGTTTTCGTTGCATTTAAGCAAATGGTATTTTACACAGTCGTCACAGCGGAGCACCAGGGAAGCTATCAAGCCCATTAATTCCTTTGTTTTTACCGGGAGTGCTCCTTCAGTGTAGGCATTGGTATCCACATTAAATATCCGGCGGATTACCTTATTATCAACTGCCAGGATCCGTTCGTTCATCCGGCTGCGGTAATCATTGAACTCATTAACTTTTTCGCCCATTCTTAAGGTTCGTTTGACAACTTATATTGGTACAGGTTTAATTCAGTGCTTAAACTGCTGGTATCCATGAGGGGCTGACATTACCATTTATCTAAGAATAACTTCTTTGTTCAAATGATTATTTCAGAAGGATCTCAACGCGACATACTGAAAAACGGCTTAAATAATTCCTTCTCTCAGGATGTCATGAAGGTGGATTACCCCTGCATAACTGCCATCTACAGTAACAAGTAATTGGGTGATGTTGTTTGAACGCATCACGTCAAGCGCATCCGAAACGAGCGATTCAGCCTCAATAGTCCTCGGATTTTTTGACATGATCTGGGCGGCTTTCATACCCTCAACCGTTGTATGGCTTTGAAGCATCCGTCGCAGGTCGCCGTCCGTAATAACTCCTGCAAGGTTCCCGTTATCCAGAACCGCTGTAGCCCCCAGCCTTTTTGATGAAATTTCCATGATAACTTTGCGAATATCATCCGAAACATTGACCTGGGGTTTCTGATTATTGGGATAAATATCGGAAACGCGCAGGTAAAGTCTTTTCCCAAGCGCTCCACCCGGATGGTAGCGGGCAAAATCACCTGGCGTAAAACCACGACATTCGAGCAGGGCAACTGCAAGCGCATCGCCCATCACCAGTTGTGCTGTAGTGCTTGATGTAGGAGCTAGGTTATTGGGGCAGGCTTCACGTTCAACAGTTGTATTCAGGATAAGATCGGCTTGCTGTGCCAGGTATGAATCAGTATTTCCAACCATGGCTACCAGCTTATTTCCCGATAATTTCAATAATGGCACCAGAACCTTGATTTCAGGGGTGTTCCCGCTTTTTGACAAACAAAGTATGATATCATCACTCCGGATCATGCCCAAATCACCATGCACAGCGTCAGCAGCATGCATAAAACTGGCCGGGGTCCCGGTTGAGTTGAGAGTGGATACTATTTTGGACGCAATATTGGCGCTTTTACCGATTCCTGTAACGATCACCCTTCCGGTTGAACTGATAATGAGTTCAACACATTTAACAAAATCACCGTTAATGGCATGTTGCAGGTTGCTGATAGCAAACGCTTCATCAGTAATGGTTTGTATGGCAATTTGCCTGATCTCTTCTTTTGTTTTCAAGACCTGTGGTTTAATGTACAGCAGAACAAAGATAGGGAAATTCAGATGTTTATCCGGTTTTCAGAACAGCCGGCAAGGTATGACAGGCAGGTTTTACAGATTATTAACAGACAGGTGACCACATTTAAAGATCGATAATTCAATATACTAAGGTAATGAGTTTACCATGTTTGTTGCCCAACTGGCAGGCAATATACTCTCTCAACAGGATATTAAGATTCGATGTGTGTTTGTGATAGAACTCACTCTTGTAAGGTTGGAATATTTAGTTCCATTGAGAACTAATAGTTGCACCTGACTTCAGCGCCTGTAATAACTGCAATACTGGTGCCGCAACCCAGCCTGTTTGCACCGGCGTTTATCAGAGCAACAGCCTGGTCAAATGTCTTGATTCCGCCGCTGGCTTTAACACCCATCGAAGGACCTACTATTTTCCGCATCAGGGCAACATCCTGGACTGTAGCGCCACTGCCCGAAAAGCCAGTGCTGGTTTTTACAAAATCTGCTCCTGCTTTCCTGGCGATTTCACAGGCAAGTATTTTTTCGGCATCGGTCAGGAGGCCAGTTTCGAGGATTACTTTAAGAAGTGTAGTGCTTCTGCAGGCCCTTTTGATTGCCCTGATATCTTCTTCAACAAGCTTGATGTTCCCTGATTTCAATGCACCAACGTTGATCACCATGTCCAGTTCGGTTGCGCCACTGGCAATAGCGCTCCTGGCTTCAAACGCTTTGGAGCGGGTGTCCATACCTCCAAGTGGAAATCCGATAACTGAGCAGACAATGACCCCGGAACCCCTGAGTTTTTTAGCTACATAAGGCACCCAGGAGGAATTTACGCATACGGACTTGAATTTATAGGCGACTGCTTCGTTGCAGAGTTGCTCAAATTGTGATTCTACGGCCTCTGGCTTCAATAAGGTATGATCTATATAACCGGCCAACTCAGCCTGAGACATCCCGGAAGAGGACACTGGTTTAGATGAATTACCCGGCTTCCCGGTTTCCTGGTTTTCCAGTTTATTGTTAAGCCTCTGCATTACTTCTTTCGTGATTTTTTCAATCAATTCATTCTGATCCATGGTATTATCTTTCTCTTTCTAATGACATCATTTTATTAATCCGCGGCCAGTGCCTTCCACCTTCAAATTTGGTTTCGAGCCACAGCCGGGCCATTGCGCAAAGTTCGTCAGGCTGGTGCTGGGCTGTACCCATTGTGAGGACATTAGCATTATTGTGTTCGCGGCTGTTCACGATTGTTTTATTACTCCAGCAAAGTGCCGCCCGTATTCCACGGACTTTATTACAAACCATGGAAGATCCAATCCCCGCCGCATCCAGCATGATCCCGCGTTCACATTCGCCACTCACCACTTTTTTTGAAACAGCAACCGCAAAATCGGGGTAATCAACTTTCACTGTGCTGTTAGTTGTTCCTACATCTACCATGATATAACCGGCAGTTTCGAGAAACGCTTTCAACATCTCCTTCGCATCATAGGAACCGTGATCGGCGCCTATGGCTACTCTCTTCACCTGGTCATCGGTATTCATAGGTTTGACTGTATCGGAATAAGGTGAGATGCTTTCAGTATTTATTTTGTTCAGAAATGCGAGGGAGCAAAATTACACCGATATATGATCCACGATACCGGCAATAACCGCTTTTATAGTGAAAGTTTCCGGTTCATCCAGAATTAACCTTGCGGAGCCTCCCTCTTCGAGCACAAGCACTATATCGCCGGGTCCAGCCTGGACTGTATCCACTGCCAGGAATGATATTCCGATTGCGGTTCCTGCGGGGTCAACAGGCTGAACGATCAGGATCTTCCTCGATTCGTAACCGGGTGCTTTAACAGTGGAAACTACGTTCCCGATTATTTTCGCAAGTATCATTTTTTATCCGTAAGAAACATGTTGTCAACTATCCCGACAATGGCTGCATCACAGGGATTCATCGTGGTTTCCAGCACCCTACTAGCCTCCTTGCTCGTTTCGTAATAAATGAGGTCGCCAACCCCGGCCTGGATCGTATCAAATGCCACGAAAGGGTCACCGGCTATTTCCAGTTTCTCGTCAAGAGGCTGAACCAGCATAAGCTTGATCCCTTCGAAGGATTCTATTTTCTTCGTGCTGACAACTCTTCCGGTCACTCTGCCTAGTTTCATATTTAAGTTATGATAAGCTGTATTGTTTTATTTGTGAGTCATGTGTTGATATGCATTTTTATTAGCCATTATCTGACTAAGCATTTATTTCAGTTTCCTCTACCAGTTGATTATATAATTTTGATTGACCACCTGAACCTGGAAGGAAATTTTCACGATTAAAATCTTTCTCTTGCAAACTCGTTTTATTGAATAAAGACAAATAGTATTCTTTACTAACAATAGAACCTATTTGCCCTTTTCGCACATAAGCATCTCTAAAAAATCTCATGAATGCTAGAAATCCAGTCGATTTGTTTAAAATTATTTCTTTCTCAACATTCCACCAGGCTTTTGGCCATTTTTCTTGAATCGCATCGAAATACTCCCATATTATTTTAGCTATATCAGCATCCTTTTCATCTAGAAATAGATTTCTTAAAGGTCTTCTTTCAAGATCAGTTCCTTTAAATTTTTCCGGGATTCTTCCTTTCTTGTATAGATTCCTATCATCCATCGGATCTTTGGAAATGTATTCCACTAATTTCTCAGAAAAAGTAGCTTGGGTAATTGTTTCTTTCTCCTTGTCATCTGCCGTTCCAAGGATTTTTATTTTGTCTTTAAATTGACTTCCTTCTTTTTGGTTTAAAGCTCTGACAATGTTATGACAAGTTTTTTGAGGACTTCGGAATTTGGCAAAAGCAAATAAGTCAGCAACCAACGATTTATTTACCTTTGTTTGGGTTTTATTAATTGTAGCAAAGACTATGGCTTGATCTTCAAGTTCCATTTCTATAAAAATTGTTACATTTACATCAAAGTCTTCTCTTTTACCGTCAAAGTTTTCTAATCCGGCGATCCGATGTTGTCCGTCAAGTACTTTGGCAACATTTTCTCGAAAGGGTAAACGCATAATGTTGGTTTCGTTATCGAATTCTACATCTTTTTCACTGATTTGGAGAATTACAGATGAAGGAAACGTTGCGTCAACAAGGTTTACGTATTTACTAATTTCTTTTACTCTATTAATGGATAATTCTCTTTGAATTCCTGAATAGACTTCCACCTCTCTTTTCTCATCACCAACCTCCAATCTTCGTATATCAGCATACGATATTTTTACCAAGTCTTCATGACTTATAACTCCAACATAGAATTTTCCTATGGGTTGCTTAACTACAAGGCATTTTAATACGATTTTTTGTTCTTCTGCTGATATCATAGCATTAAAGTTTATCCATTATATCTTGCACAGCTTGAGTGCTTTCCTTTTTTACATCAATTATTGGGTAGACTTTGAGAAAGTCGATATAAATGCTACTAAATGAAGCGTAGGCAGAAAATAAAAAAATTATAACCGAGCTTATTCTTATGAACCAAATATTCAAGTCAATTGATGCGCGAGAGATGCCAAAAGAATACAATATTGCATACATCACGGATGAGATCATTAAAAAAACAATAGTTAAATGATTAACAAGTCCAATACCTTTTAAAGGTGATTTCTTAAGGGATTTTTGATTTTCATCATCCCTGAGGATATAATAAGTGCTCGCTAATAGACCTGCAGAAAAAAGAAGAATTTGGCCATCATCTATGAATGAAACAATATGTTCATATTTTTTGATAATTAGAATTCCAATTAAGGAGAGGATAAAGGGTAGAGTTACACCGAAAATGGAGTATAGGAATCCAGTCCAAGTCTTTACACTGTGTTCTTTTATTACTGAAATGTCCATTTTAAAAATTCTTTATTATGAGTTCTTTAACTTTTATTTTTTCCTTTTTGCATGATATATAACGGTATGCACTGCACTCAATGATGTTCCAAGCTGTATAAAGATTTCGTATTTGCTCTAAATCGGCATTTGATATAACGACTTTAATTCCTCTTTCTCTCATGTCGTTTGCGAATTGAGCAACCTTCTCTTGTTCATTATTATCGAACTTATCAAGAGTATAATGATTAAAATAAGCTGTATCAGATAGTTTTGGATATGGTGGGTCCAGATAAATCAAATCATTTGCAAGAACTAGATTACTTATCTCGTCATAATAACCATTGAATATGGTTGCTGATTTGAGCTTATTGCTTATGTTATTTAGTTGTTCCAAAGTTGAAAATGCAGGATTTGGCTTACCGAATGGCACATTATATAGTCCAGATTTATTAACTCTATAAATACCATTAAATGAAGTCCTATTAAGAAAAATAAATCGAACTGCTTGTTCTAATGTCTGTTGACCATTATGAAGGTTGAATTCGTTTCTTATTGAATAATATGTTTCTTGTGTTACAGGTGTTATAAACGTTGAAAGACCCTGAAAGATAGCTCCTGGATTGTCCTTGATTTGCTGATAACAGTTAGTAAGATTAGGATTTAAGTCAGACAAGAAAGAATGTTGGAAATTTCCGTTCATGAAAAAGGAAGCCCCGCCAAGAAATGGTTCAAAATATCTATTTACATCAGTAAAATTAAGATTCTTATAAATTTCCTTAATAAGGTTTTGTTTCCCACCTGCCCATCTAATGAAAGGTTTTAACCCTTGTTCGCTCGTTTTCTTCGCTATTCTGACTTGTTCTTCCATCTTTTAAACTTCTGATCAAGAATCTTCTAAAATAATAAACAATTAACAACTAAGTAAGGACTAAGACCATTAACTTTTTAGATAATCCTGAAATAATCCACCAGTGTACACCGCCGTTCCCTTGTAAAAGTTCGGGCCCGGGTAACACCTTCACCCGTGGGGCTGGCAATGGTAAAAGAGGCAAATCCTGCGCCTCCATGTCCTAACCCGGCGTAGCTGGGTCCGTTTTTAATGAAAATGGAGCAGTTCATCGCTTTGGCCATCTTACTCAGTTTAGCGATATTCAGGGAATGCATGATGGCTGTATGCCTGAAACCATGTTCAACCTCCACGGCCAGGTCAATTGCCGCATCCACATCATTCACCCGAACTAAGGGCATTACAGGCATTAATTGCTCAGTCCACAATAGCGGGTGTTCCCTTCCGACTTCACAAAGCAGGAGCCTGGTTCCGGGTGGGACTGTCAGGCCAATTCTTTTAGCCAGAACCCCGGCATTCTTTCCCACGAATCTTTTTTCAACAGCACCTTCGGTGCCGGGACCACCGGGCTCAACAATCACAAGTTCAGTTATTTTCTTTATCTGGTCCTCGTTGAGTTCATAGACGCCGTGTTTTTTCATTTCTTCCTTCAGCCTGTCGGCAACAGATGCCACCACGATTATCTCTTTTTCGCAGATGCAGATCACGTTGTTATCGAAACTCGCGCCATCCACAATGTCTTTACCCGCCTTGACGAGGTCAGCGGTTTCATCCACCACGCAGGGAGGGTTTCCCGGGCCGGCAGCAATTACCTTTTTACCGCTGTTCATTGCAACCTCTACGACTGCCGGTCCACCAGTCACTACGAGAATGGCAATTTTCGGGTGTGTCATCAGGTCTTTCGCCGATTCAATGGTAGGTTCGGCGATGCAGCATACCAGATTCGCCGGTCCGCCTACTTCCATGATCGCTTTATTCAGCAGGCTAACCAGGTAGGAGGATACTTTTTTTGATGAAGGATGTGGGTTAAACACAACAGAATTTCCCCCGGCAATCATGCCGATAGAGTTGCTGATGATGGTCACCGTCGGGTTGGTGCTGGGGGTAATGGAACCAATCACACCATACGGAGCCCTTTCAACCAGCGTTAACCCGAAATCATCCGAGAACGCTTCAGGGCGGATATCTTCCACGCCAGGTGTTTTCAGGATTCCCAGTTCATTTTTGATGATCTTGTCCTCCCATCGCCCCAGGCCGGTTTCTTCCTCGGCCATTTTAGAAAAAATTTCATTATTTGCCAGGGTGATCTTACGAATATTGCTGATGATATTTTTACGGGTTTCGAGGGTAAGCTTGCCAAATTCCTTAAACGCGAGAGAGGCAGCTTCTATGGCAGCATTAATATTGGAAAACACACCGGTTTTTGGGAACCCGTCATCTTTTGGCAGGCTCAGGTCCAGGCTTTGTATTACTTCCATTACGATCTGCCTTACGCTTTCTTCCAGATTATCCATGGGTCAGTTTGCCTATTGCATGAAAAAAGGTTTTGTTTCGCTATGCGGTTGCGGGATAAGGGTTGCCATACAAAGGAGATTTTTGGCCCTGGCTTTTGCAGTTCCGGCTTCCATTGCTGCCTGCACGGCATCAAGACTTCCAAGCAGTTTTACATACGATTTGCCTCCGAATCCTATCGCGAGTCTGATCTCAATTATCTTAACACCGCCAACCTTTGCGGCCCGGTCAGCTGCTTCAATTCCTGATACCACCGACAAAGTTTCGATAATTCCAATTGCGTCCCACTCGCTGCAAGGGATAATTCTGCCGATTGCCAGCAGAGCATCCGGGTGGATCATAGGGAGGAACAGGCTGTCGACAATCAGATCCTTCCCGGTTTCATAGCCCTTATTAAAGGAATACTCCACTGAAGCCACTTCTCCGCTGAATACTACCAGGTATTTTCCCGGGCACATCGTTCTTGCTTCAATAATCCTGATCGGGGCAATTTTGATCATTTCATCCAGCGCAAGCATGCCCACGGCAATGCTGCTGAATTCCAAAGCTCCTAACGCGATTACTTCCACTCAGCCCTCCTATTTCCTGTAAACAACGGTATCATTCTCATCGATCAAATCAATTATTCCCACAACCAGGGCGTCAAGCGGCTTACTGATTGTGAGCGGGGTTTCCCTTGAAGGGCTCCCTTCCGTTACCATGACAAGCTCATCGTAAGCAGCGCCGACAAGATCAAGCGCAACAAGGTAATCGCCTTTTTTTTCTCCGTGCTGGTTGCATTTATCGATCAGCAGGTAGCGCGATCCTTCCATTCCATCATTTATGGAGCTACTCACTACGGTTCCGACAACTTTTCCCAAAATCATTTTTACTTATTTTTCCGATAGGTGAGAACGCCGTCTTTTTCGATCACATCCACAATGGCAATGATTGCAGAATCAGCCGGCTTTCCTTCGGTAACGCTTGTAAACCGGGCACTGCTTCCGGAAACATAAAATACTATTTCACCGATGCCGGCTCCGACGCTATCCATTGAAACAACAAAATCATTTTTGCCTTTCATGGTAACAGGGTCAATTTTTTCAAGAAGCAAAAACCTGATCCCTTCTATCTTTGGGGCCTTATGACTTGAAACTACCGTTCCGACAACCCTTGCTAGTATCATTATGATTCCAGTTTATTGATTACCATTAACGAGTCAGCTTAACTGAATCGTCATTTACCTTATGCTCCGGTGACAGGGATTCTTATTTCTTTGAATTTCCCCTGCCTAATGGCAAAGCGCTATCCACGTTCAGGTGAGGTCTTGGGATGATGTGCGATGAAACAATTTCCCCGACCTTTTGCGCAGCCTGAACCCCTGCATCAACAGCAGCTCTTACTGAAGCAACATCACCCCGTACTATAGCGGTAACATATCCGCCACCGATCTTTTCATAGCCGATCAGTTCAACCTTTGCAGCTTTTACCATTGCATCCGAAGCCTCAACCATAGCGGCAAAGCCCCTGGTTTCAATCATTCCCAATGCTTCTGAAGTATTGTCATTCATGTTATTTTTATTTAAATTGTTTTGTATTTAATAGTCGTATTCTAAAATTTTGAATTGATTTCAACCAAGGGTTGAAGAAAGCTAACCAAATTTCATTTTTATTCTGCATTCAAGATAATTCTGACTACCTTCTTCCGACATCTGACAAATGCATTTATCTTTTGTCTTCTTTAATAGTCTTCTCTTCCGGATATTTCAGCCAGCCGTTTCTCTACAACATTCTTACATTCCAGCACTTCGGCTTCTGCCCCGGCAATATATACTCTGCCAAACTTGCCGAAACCCGTAACATCAATAATATTGATATGTGCAGTTTTTTCAGCTTCATTGGCTGCGAAATAGGCATAGCCGGCAGGTTCAACCTCAAGTACAAACAAGGTATCGCCTTTCAGAAGCATCATTCCATACCGTGTTCGGTTGATTAGCTGGGCATGATGGTCTTCTACATTTTTGATCAACTGGCTTGTCAGGATCCGTGGTTTTAACCGGTCCTCTTCAGTTTTTTCGATTGTCCTGAGCACGGCTTCCCCAGCCATCCGCGTATCTCCCTGGCTATCGGAATGCACTTCGAGCATACCGTATGCTCTTTCGACAATCTGCATACCTGGTTTCACATTGGTTGCTTTAAGAGCAATATCGGTGAGGGTATTGATTTCAATGCCGGGTGCAATTTCGATTATGCAGCAGGCCTGGCCACTCACCGGCAGGTATCCCTTTGACACAGTGGATAAGTACGAAGCCATCTGCAATTGCAGTGAATCGATAAAAACATAAGTTCTTAAGTCTATCATGGTTATTTACCTTTCTTGGTTATTATCTGGCCCAGAGGAAGAGCACTATCCACATTATCATGCGGCCTGGGAATTATATGCGAGGATACTATCTCTCCTACCTTTTCAGCGGCCCGGATTCCTGCATCCACAGCAGCTCTCACCGATGCAACATCACCGCGGACAATGGCAGTAACATATCCCCCGCCAATCTTTTCATAGCCGACAAGTTCCACCTTTGCGGCTTTTACCATGGCATCCGAAGCTTCGACCATTGCTGTAAATCCCCTGGTTTCAATCATACCCAGGGCTTTCATTTCTTCATTTTCCATAATGATCTCTTTTGTTATGGCAGTTGTGATCTGAAAATCGAATCAATGATCATTACCGTATTATTAAAATAGCAGCATCAATCATCTGTCAATTTATAACGTCGCCGGATTAGTTTTGTGGTAAAAAATCAATATGACTGATCAATCCAGTATATGCAAATATAGAATTTTTTATTATCCGGTATCAATATGAACCACCTATTCTTGAGATGCAAAGAATAGTTATAGGAATAGCCGGTTGTCAAGTTATATATTATTTTCAGCATAAAGCTCCACTCTATTATTTGTTACACAACAGCGCTTTGCAGAAGTGACTAAAGCTGTTTTAAACAAACCATTGTTCTTTCTCAATAACAAGTCAATGGATTCCTTTCATCACTTATTATAATGTTTGTTAAATTCGAACACACAAATCCTGACCAAATCAGCCTGATACCAGATTTGGCAGAATATTAACAGGAGCAATTGTTTTTTTTAGTTTTATAATTTGTTGATTATATGAATTTTCATAATACTTTTGCACGCTTTTTACCGGTATTGGTCTTGAGTAATAGATTTCGTATCCCAATGCTGAAAATGCAACCGACTGGATACGTTCTTATCGAAACTTTGCAGGAAGGCCTTTGGATGTGGATTGGTGGATTCATCCCGGCTTATACTTACAGACTTTTCCTGCTGATTGACATTAAGCCAGACGGTATTTTCCTGTTAATTGGAAGCCGGCAGGCAGAATAAAATTTTTTTGCCTGAAGACTTGAATTATTGTTATCTTTAGTATGGTGAAAAGATAAAAGGAAAAAACAGAGTGTCTTTTTAGTTGTTTATTGATAAATAATTAACATGAACACTGGTCAGGGAGAAATATAAAGATGGTGACAGTAAGTTTTTGGTGTTTTTGAATTAGTTGAATGCTTCCGGAGAACAAATTTGTACCGCATTCTGAGCAATCAGGTGTAAAGAAATAGCCGCAATGACTCTAAAAGCCTCACTGAACATAATGCAGGGGGCTAAAAAAGGATCGCTGAGTTTATGATTTGATTTTGCCGGATTGATTTTAACATAAATTTAAAATCATTTTGTTGTACTTATATTTGCGATAGCCTTGTGCTTATGCAATCATAGTTAACGGATAATAAATCACTAAAAATACCTCGAGGGAGGCCCGCGAAAACGACATTAACATGCGAGGAACGAAGAAAACTGAGGACTCAAAAGACTACCCACTGCAAGACCTGCTTAAAAAGATTTTCGGATTCGAAAATTTTAAGGATAACCAGGAAGCAATAATAAGGAATGTGCTTTCGGGGGATGATACATTTGTGATCATGCCCACCGGGGGCGGTAAATCGATGTGCTACCAATTACCGGCTCTAATTCTACCAGGAACGGCCATCATCATTTCGCCCCTCATTTCACTGATGAAAAACCAGGTTGATGCAATCCGCCAGTTTGATACAAAAAGAGGTATAGCCCATTTTCTTAATTCATCTTTATCAAAAAACGAAATTACCGAAGTTAAAAACGATCTGACTGCGGGGATTACCAAACTCCTCTATGTTGCACCTGAGTCGCTGACCAAGGAAGAGAATGTTACATTTTTCAAGGATATTAACATATCGTTTTATGCTATCGACGAGGCCCATTGCATTTCTGAATGGGGTCACGATTTCCGCCCTGAATACCGCCGTTTACGACCTATAATTGATTCGATTGGCCAGGATGTCCCTGTGATGGCATTAACTGCCACAGCCACTCCCAAAGTACAACAGGACATTATCAAGAACCTGAATATGCAGGATGCGGCTCTCTACAAATCGTCGTTCAACAGGCCGAACCTGTATTATGAAGTAAGGCCCAAACAGGAAGATGTGAATAGAGAGGTCATCAAGTTCATCAAGATGAATATGGGCAAATCAGGAATCATCTATTGCCTGAGCCGCAGGCAGGTAGAAGAACTGGCCGAAACGCTACAGGTTAATGGCATAAAGGCCCTCCCTTACCATGCAGGGCTTGATTCGCAGGTGAGGGTGGTGAACCAGGATAAGTTCCTAATGGAGGAATCGGATGTAATTGTTGCCACTATTGCTTTCGGCATGGGCATTGACAAGCCCGATGTGC
>JANXXZ010000446.1 GCA_025350385.1 Bacteroidales bacterium | reverse complement strand
TTGCCGGCCCGAACAGGAAACAGCTTGTGAAGGCAATTCAGCATGAATTTGTGATATACGAGCCGGAAAAATGCATCAAGTGCGGCCTGTGTGTTGAGATTACAGCCCGGGAAAAAGCAACTTTCGGGATGTCATTTGTAGGACGGGGATTCGATGTTCAAATCACGGTTCCTTTCAATCAAACTGTCAGGCAGGCGCTTGAAAATACGGCTGCAGAATGTGTAGAAGCCTGCCCCACCGGTGCGCTGGCATTTAAGAATAAAGTGGAAGAAACGCTTTCCAAGTCTATTGATCTATGAACCGATTTATTATAATTTTCCTTTTTATCCAGGTTTCTATATCCTTTGCGTATGCCCAGGTGAAATCAGCCGACTGCTGGCCCTCGTTTCGCGGGGATGAGCAACTGACCGGCAAATCACCGGCAACAATACCAACCCCGCTCAGATTATTGTGGACCTTCAAAACCGGGGATGGCATCAAATCTTCCCCTGTAATTTATAAAGGAATCATCTTCATTGGCTCCGACGACGGCTATATTTATGCGATCAACGCCCAGGGTCAGCTGAAATGGAAATTCAATGCTGCCACCTCCATTGAAGCTGCTCCCCTCATCCTTGACAATGTCGTATACGCCGGTTCACTCGAAGGAGTTTTGTTTGCGCTTGACACAGAAACAGGGAAAGTGAAGTGGAAATATACCACCGAAGGTCAGATTTCAGGTTCTGCCAACTGGGTGTATGGTCCGGATAAAAAGCAGAAACGGATACTTGTCGGCAGCTATGATTTTTTCCTTCACTGCCTGGATGCTGTAACCGGGAAGCTGATATGGAAATATGAATCAGGTAATTATATTAACGGGTCCGCCGCAATCGTAAATAAGCTGGCGATTTTCGGAGGATGCGACGGCTTCCTGCACATGGTGAATACAGATAAAGGAAATGAATTAAAGAAGGTTAATATCGGCACCTATGTGCCTGCATCGGCTGCTTTGAGCGGCGACAAAGCCTGGTTCGGGAATTATGACGGAGTGTTTTTTTGTTTCGACCTGAAACTGAAGAAAATAAGCTGGAAGACAGCCGGAGGCGGGGCGTTCATGGCCTCCCCGGCAATTTCGGCAGGCAAGGTTGTAACGGGGTCGCAAAATAAAACGGTGTATTGTTTTAATGCCTCCACCGGAAAGGTCCTGTGGAAATACAAGGCTCTCGGTAAAGTGGATGCTTCACCCGTAATTGCAGGAAACCAGGTTGTTATTGCTTCAGGCGACGGCCGCCTCCACCTGCTTGAATTAAATACCGGCAAGGAAACCTGGTCGTATGAAATCGGGAGTCCAATTACCGGGACACCTGCAGTGACTTCAACCATGGTGGTTGCAGGAGCCGGGGATGGAAAGGTTTATGCGTTTGGGAAATAAATAATAACCGCAGAGGCGCAAAGGGAAAATAAATAAAAAACTGTCATTGAATACGTTGCGATAACCTTTGCGTCTCCGAGGCAAAAAAAGATAAAATGAAAATTGTAAGTATAGTCCCCGGATTTGGAGGCACCTTTTATTGCGGTAACTGCCTCCGCGACAGCGCGTTTGCCGCTTCCATGCGGAAAGCAGGGCACGATGCCATCATTTTACCGGTTTATCTTCCGCTGACAATGAACGGAAATACCACCCCGTCAGAGATTCCCGTTTTTTACGGCGCTGTCAATATTTACCTTAAGCAGCAATTTCCTTTCCTCCGAAAAATGCCTTTATGGCTTGAGAAATTCTTTAATTCGTCAGCCATGTTGCGCTTTGCTGCTAAAAAATCGGGGTCAACACGAGCCACCGGGCTGGAAGAACTCACAGAATCCATGCTGTTGGGCAGCGAAGGGTTCCAAAGCCATGAACTGCAGCAACTGGTCGATTTCCTGAAATACCACGAAAAACCTGATGTTGTTCATTTTTCTAATGCCTTGTTGCTTGGAATGGCCAGACAAATCAGGGAGGAAGTGCAGGTACCGGTTGTGTGTTCTTTACAGGATGAAGATGTCTGGATAGATGTGATGGAACCTGTATATCGCCAGAAAATATGGGACCTGCTGGCAGAGAAAGCGAAGGATGTGGATGCTTTTATTGCTGTGAGTGATTTCTTTGCGAAAGTAATGCAGGCAAAACTTCGCATTCCCGATGAAAGACTACATGTACTTCATATCGGAATCAATCCTGATCTTTATTCTTACAACATTCCGGCTTCCAACCCTCCTGCCATCGGCTACCTGTCCCGGGTTTGTGAAGAAAATGGCTTCGAAATCCTGGTGGATGCTTTCATAAAACTAAAAGCAGATGAAAGGTTCAGGACGTTGAAACTTAAGGTCACCGGGGGCATGACAGGTGATGACAATCGCTTTATTCAAAAGCAACTTAGAAAATTAAAGGCCAGGAACTTATCAGGAGACGTAGAGTTTATTCCCGATTTTTCTCTTGAAGCGCTTCAGAAGTTTTTCAGATCTATAACTGTTTTATCCGTTCCTGTTCTGAAAGGAGAAGCATTTGGATTATACCAGCTTGAAGCTCTCGCGTCTGGAATTCCTCTTGTGCAGCCTGATTTGGGCGCATTTCCCGAAATCATCAATTCTTCTGGGGGTGGAGCCATCTACTCCCCTAATTCTCCTGATGCATTGTCCCGAAAATTAGCTGAATTGCTGTCAGATCCAGAGAGATTGATGAAAATGAGTAAAGCCGGCCATGCAGCAGTCGCTGAGAAATTTGATTGTGGTAAACTGGCGGTGAAAATGGCGGATATCTACAAACATCTAAAGATCTAATGTTTAACCGCAAAGACGCTAAGAAGATTTTAGTGAGATTTCTGGCATCTCTGCGTTAATTATGAAATATATGCTCACAGAATTAAATCATATAAGCAAGTATTACGAGCAACCCGGGACTGAGGCCTGTACTTTTGTTTTGGATGATATAACGCTAAGTATCGGCGAAAATGAATCCTTGGCCATCACTGGACCTTCCGGCTCGGGAAAAAGCACGTTGCTGAATATCCTTGGAACGCTGGATAAACCAAGTTCGGGTAAGGTCATTATCAACGGGCTGGCGATTGAATCACTTACGAATGACCAGCTGGCAGAATTGCGGAATCGGTATATAGGATTTGTTTTCCAGATGCATCACCTGCTACCGCAACTTTCGCTTATCGAAAATGTATTATTACCTGTATTACCTCAAAAAGAAAAATCAATTCAAAAAGCTGCTAAACAACGCGCCAGGCATTTACTGGAACGTGTCGGGCTGATCGATCACCTCCATAAGCAACCTGTTCAGCTTTCGGCCGGGGAATGCCAGCGTGCGGCAGTAGTCAGGGCACTGATCAATCAACCCCGGCTTTTGCTTGCCGATGAACCTACCGGTTCGTTGGATGCAGGTAACGCCGAACAACTGGGTCAATTGCTCACCGAATTGAAAAAAGAAGAGAAATTTTCCCTGGTCCTGGTAACTCATTCCCAGGAACTCGCCCAAAAAATGGATAAGATTTATCGCTTAAGCTCAGGTAAACTAAATCAGATCTGAAATCCAGACCATTCTAAGCACGCAGCACTTAGCACGCTGCACTTTGTCCTAAACATTCACAATGACCCTTCCACAACTCATTCTCCGTAACCTCCGTTTTTACCGAAAGCCCTACCTGGCGATATTCGCAGGAGTAGTAATAAGTACGGCGGTACTTACAGGAGCCCTGGTGGTAGGCGATTCAGTCCGGTACAGCCTCAAACAGCTTACCGAAGTTCGTCTTGGCAAAACGCGGTATACCCTGCAGGCAGGAGACCGCTTTTTCAGGCAGGCACTGGCTGATGAACTAGCATTTAAACTAAAAAACTCGGCTGCCCCGGTTCTGACTTCCGAAGCCATTGCAGTGAACCCGGATATGAACAGCAGGATCAACCGGGTCCAGGTGCTGGGAATTGATGAGCGGTTTATCCATTTCTGGAATAACAACATCCTACAGCCCGGACCGGATGAAGCAATTCTAAGTGAAAACACGGCTGAAAAATTACAGCTGAAAACAGGAGATGAATTCCTGTTAAGGATCATGAAGCAGGGTCTGGCTTCTCAAAATGCGCCTTTTGTCTCCGAAGAATCACCCTCCGTTTCAATGAGGTTCAGGGTTTCGGTGATTGTGGATGATAAAAGTATGGGCCGCTTCAGCCTGAAAAGCAACCAGGCTGCTCCATTTAATATTTTTATTTCATTAAAGGAATTGTCAGAAAAGCTTGAACTGGCAGGCCTAGCAAACCTCCTGCTGATCGGCAATGAAGGAGCAGCATTATCTCCCGAAAAACTGGACAGCGCACTGAAACTGGCCTGGCAACCTGCCGATGCCGGTTTGAAAATCCTGGAAACAGAGCAACCCGGCAGGTATGAAATAACTTCAGGGCGTATTTTTATTGACGGCAAAACCGGTGATGCCATAAAATCAATCCTGCCAACCCATGATGCAATCCTTTCTTACCTGGTAAATTCAATTTCTGCCGGGGGACGCTCAACTCCTTATTCCTTTGCAACCGCGTCGAACGGACAATTTTCAGGTCAATCACTTTCAGGAAACGAGATCATAATCAGCGACTGGCTTGCGGATGATCTGAAGGTAAGAGCCGGTGATTCGCTGATGCTTTGTTATTTTATCATGGGACCCATGCGGTCACTGAAGGAGGATAGTTCAAGGTTCGTGGTAAAATCAATACTCCCAATCACCAACCCGGTTTTTGACCGCTCCCTGATGCCTGAATTCCCTGGGATGTCAGGTGCCGGGAATTGCCGCGACTGGGAAACCGGCGCCCCGGTCGATCTTAAAAGGATCAGGGATAAGGATGAACACTATTGGCAGCAATTCCGAGGCACACCCAAAGCATTTATTTCACTGGAAACAGGTCAGAAATTATGGTCCAATCCTTTTGGCCGGTATACTGCTTTTCGCTTTACGGCTGACAGCGCCTTGCTTCCGGGGATTGAGCAGTCAATCATGAATAAGTTAAATCCCTCCGAAAACGGCTTGAATTTCCGGGAGGTCTATGTTGAAGGAGATCGTGCAGCAACTCACTCAACCGATTTCAAAAGCCTGTTCCTCAGTTTAAGCTTTTTTATAATCGCTGCCGGCCTGCTGCTTACTGCTTTGCTCTTTTCATTGCATGCCAACTCCAGGATGGCTGAGACTGGTGTATTGGCCACCCTGGGTTTCAGGAAGAAAAGAATTCTAACCCTGCTGTTTGCTGAAACCGGAATAGTAGCATTATCCGGGTCTGTTACCGGTTCCCTCGCCGGAATTTTGTATAACCGGTTTATCCTCTTCGGACTGGGGTCAGTATGGCATGGAGCTGTTGGCACGACCAGCCTTCAAATGCATGTGGTTCCCGCAACGCTGCTGACCGGCGCCATCCTGGGTTTTGTTACCTCAATGCTGGTACTTTACATGGTTTTAAGGCGGAACTTTCGCAAATCTGTATCTATCCTGGTTAAAGGGCATTCAATATCTTCAAATACCGCCTCGCTGCTCAGCCTCCGCGTAAGCGCAATAGCTGCAATTACGCTGTGTATTTCAGCAGTTGTTATCATTGCCTGGCTCTTAGGAACCTCGCAATTAAGCAATCCTGAGATGTTCCTGACGGCCGGAGGCTGCCTTTTAACCGGGGGTATCTCCGCCTTGAACTATTTCCTGCTAAGCAGTTCCCAACAAAAGATTGAATCATCGCCCTCATTCCGTTCACTTATTTTCAGGAATGCCGGTCTGAAACGGAACCGGACTGTCGCTGCCGTGGCGCTGCTTGCAATCGGCACCTTCAGTATCATTATAACAGGAGCTAACAGGAAAACATTCTCAGATACCCAAGGCAACAGGCAGTTGGGAACCGGAGGATTCATGCTGTGGGCCGAGTCAACGCTACCTATCCAATATTACCTAAACTCCATAAATGGTAAAAAACAGCTGCAAATTGAAGAAGAACCTGTCCTTGATTCCCTGCAGTTCCTTCAGCTGCTCAAGCTGGAAGGTGACGATGCCAGTTGCCTGAACCTGAACCAGGTTGCCCGGCCTGTGATGCTTGGTATTAATTCCAGGGTCCTGGATAGCGTGAACGCCTTTAGTTTTGTAAGCCTTGATCCGTCAGTGGACAAAAACAGAGCATGGCTCAGCCTCAATCAGGA
>JANXXZ010000439.1 GCA_025350385.1 Bacteroidales bacterium | reverse complement strand
CCCCGCCGTTTTCGGTCATGAACAGCACAAAACCACTCAGTTCCTGGGTAGAAAGTTGCTCTTCGCCACGCATATACCGGTCAAATTTTGAATTGGTTGAAGTAAGCGTGCGGATAAACTGCGCTATTGCCCTGCTTATGTTCCTGAAAGTGACAGTATGCGAGCCAAACGCCTTTCCGAACAGATCAGGATAGCCGGGAATGCTTTGAATGACCGCTTTCACACGGCTGGTATCTGCTGACATCTCGTGTGGAGCAACCACACCCATATACACTATATCTTCAATGTTACGCTTTGAAGGATCAGGACCATTATTACTTACCAGGCCTGACCAGAAATATCCGTTGTCATTCCACACCAGGTTGATAAGCGGGAGCATCACATGGGGTGTTGGAATGCCTGTTATTCCAAACGGACGACCGCCAATGAATTTTGGATTATCGATGCCGCATTCAAATGATCTGTCCTGGTGATGGCAGGTACCGCACGACATCAGACTATCAGGATTTATGCGTCCCGATAGCCTTCCATCATAAAAAAGGTAACGGCCCAACGCAATACCTTCGACTGTTAGCGGATTATCGACGGGGATATTGAGTTTCGTCGGGAAGTATTTGGGAATCTGGATAGTATAGGGAGTAGGTTGATAGTTCAGAACCGGGTCCTTTTCCCTGCAGGCTGATACAGCAAGCAGTAAAACGACCATGAGAAGACAGGTCATCCTTTTCAACCAATCTGTATTTTTTATCCTCATATCCAACTGTCTTCCCCTTTCGGGTTCCTTTATTCCGGGTTGCCACTTTCGTACTCAACGCTGAATGCATCTTTCCCGTTGATAGCAGCCTTGTGCATAAGATCCTGGTATTGCATAATTTGCCCACCAGTAACGTTCCAATCCCAGGTATCGGGAGTTTCGAACCAGGAATTTACCTCCATGGTCAGACGTAAAATCCTGAATAACTGCCTTCCGCTGATATAGCAATCAACCAAGGGCAGGGTAACGGTGAAATAATTCTGAATAAACTCATCATTCCCAAGGGTATCCGTTTTCATTCCAATTCCAAGGTGCATATTGAAGGGTTCAAAGGTTCCGGAAGGAGTCTTCCATTTTCCGTTCATCTTCATGTAATGATATCCGCCTCCCATCATATCGGGCCAGAACATATCGCGTTCAGGAGGATTGACGAATAATCCCGGTTTGTTTTTAGTTTCATTTATCCCTAAAACAAAAGAAACGGAGTCGTAGGTTCCGGGGGGTAATTCCTGGTCAGGGCTCCAGCTTAGCGTTGAAGCTATGTCAATATCAACATAGTGAATCCCGTTCTCTGTGGCAATCGTGTAATTGGTACCTGCTTTCCAGAAAGTCAGTTCCGAGATGAAGTATTGCAATTCATTCACTTCGTATTGATTACCGGCAGTATTGGTATAAATCATACTATCCTTAGCCAGGTTCGTATCCCTTACTTTCTGCTGAAAAATAACAGAAACCTTACCAGGGGTTTCATCTTTTTTGCAGGAAACAAAGGTGAAGATTATCCCGATAAGGAAGATAATTGGGCTAATCATCAATAAATGAACTGATTTCTTCATAATGGTGTATAATTGAAAAGAACATTGACAAAATTAGTTTATTATCCCGTAGCATACAGCCTTCCCCAAAAATGTAGTGTTCGGATTTTAAGCCTACCTTTGCAAATCCATAGGTTACAGTAAATGTAGAAAGCCAGGCAGGTTTGACAAACTGTATCCTAACTTAAAAACATAATCAGGTATTAACATGAATTTTAAACCCGGCGATAAAGTCCGATTTCTGAATACAAAAGGTGGCGGAACCGTCACCAAGATCATAAACAGCTTCATGGTAGCCGTAGCTATCGAAGATGGATTTGAAATCCCTACGCTTACCAGCGAACTGGTAATTATTGAAGCCCCGGCAAACGCCAACGACAGGCTTTTTTTGAGGCAGGAAGAAAAGATTGCTCCTGTTGCACCCCAGGAGCCTGAATATACCGAACCGGAACGCATATCACCCATTCAGCATAAAGCCGGCTCTGAATCCGGTTTCCCGTCCGGTGTTTACCTTGCCTATGTTCCGCAGGACCAGCAATGGATCATGACAGGAATGCTTGATATTTTCCTTGTCAATCATACCGGTTATGATATTCTATACAGTTTTTTCCTGAAAAGTGATAGTGGGAAATTCTCCGGAATTGATTATGGTTCCCTGCCAAAAGGCTCAAAACTGGCACTCGAGAGTATTATTCGCGAAGATATTAATCTTTGGGCATCAGGCGTGGTACAACTGCTTTTTCACCAGGATGAAGGCGAAAAAGTGCTGATGCCGGTTAGTGTGACTTTTCATAGAAAGGGCGCTTCGTTTTACAAGGAAGGCAGTTTTAAGGAATTCGGGCTTCTTGGCCAGCAAAAATCAATCATTTATACCATCTGCGAACTCGACCGGATGCCTTCGACCGTTGAACACAGGTTAAATGAAAAAGAGGGTATTGACAGCCTTCCCGAAAGCGCCCGGAAGTTTAATCCCGGCTCAGCAATTGATAAATACAGCATTGCCCCCCGTGAGGCTGAAGTTGATCTGCATATTTCGGCGCTGCGCGATAAATATGACAACCTTACACCCCACGAAATTCTTACAATACAGATCGGCACCTTTGAACGGCTGCTCGAAAGCGCAGTAGCCAACAATTATACAAAGGTCGTTTTTATCCATGGAGTCGGGAATGGTTCGCTTAAAAAAGCCATTGTTGACCAGGTGAGGGAGTACGGCGGACTCGAATTCCGGAATGCCTCCTTTGCAAAATATGGTAACGGGGCTATTGAATTGGTGTTGCATCAGAATATCTGATTCAGTGAACCTGTTGCTGATCCTGTATTTATAATCTTCTTCCTTATTCATGTCAAAGGTTCTGCTCTTACACAGCAGTAGTCAGGGATACTCTATTAATTATGAGTTTTATGATTAAGCATTCAGTCTACCTCAAATTGTTTTATTTAAATAATAGATGAGCAAAATAGGATCCGGAACCAAGTGAATATCCTTATGTTATTGTTAGCTTTGCATTTCCTGATGAGTAAAATTATTGGTTGTAAACACCCAGCATTCTGCTATTATTCATAATTAGATTTCACCTATTCACTTATCTGCTTCGACATGAAACTCTTAATCCCGGGTAAGACCAAAAACGAGCAAATTGACGCTGTTGTTTATATTCTGCTGTCCTTATGTGTACTGGTAGTATTAATAATGAGGGCAATGAAAGTCCCTTTCAGCCACGATGAAGCCTCAACCTTTTACAATTATGTACAAAGTGCTGATTTTATTCCATTCCTGTCAAAAGCTGACGCTAACAATCACTTCCTGAATTCATTCCTGACTTACATCTTCTATCACCTTTTCGGTTCATCAGTCTTTGCGTTACGTTTATCTAACCTCATGTTTGCTCCGCTCTATTTCTACTTCTGCTATAAACTTTCACAGGAACTATCATTCAGGATGCTGAAATGGATTTTCCTGCCCGTAATGATATTTACCTTTCATGTTATTGAGTTTTTTGCAATTAGCCGCGGCTATGGATTATCACTCACTTTCCTGATTGCCGCTTTATGGCAGGTATTACTTGCTGCGCGAAAGGGACGCACTAACCATTACATCAATGCGAATATTTTCATGCTGCTATCTTCCCTCTCTATCGTGATTGAAATTTACAATTTTGCTCTAATACTGGGATGGTCGCTCGCTTCAATTCTCTTCAGTTCCAGTCCTGACAAGCGAAAGAATTTCATTAAAGTACTTCAAACCGGGATTATTCCATTGGTTTTTATGGTCATTTACACGCTGTTTCTCAAAATTAACGGTGCTTACATTGAGAAAGGACCAACCGGATTATGGGATGCCTCTTTAAAAACACTCTTCATGTCAATTACCGACATGAATAGCATCCACACCCAGAAGCTCTTACTTGGTCTTTGTGTACTGTTGTTCATACCCATTGTCCTCCTTTTGCTGAATTCGATCCGTACCCGGAGAATTATTTTTCACCCTCATTTATTGTTTGTTTATATGCTTTTCGGAAACCTGGCCATCATAGTGCTGGTGGTAAAATTGTTTTTCAGCGATTATCCTGAAAGCCGCTTGGTACTCTTTCTTTTCCCGATTTTAATCGGAAGTATCATATTTACTGTCGATTTGCTGGTTACCCTGACCTCAAGAAAGATATTCGTTATAATTGCCATCCCGTTGTTGTTTTTCCCGGTGCATTCGTTCAAAGCGATGAATTTCGAATATATCACCTGGAATAAATATTGTCATATTCCAACGAGATTTTATGATAAGGTGATGTCAGGGTATAAAAAGGGGGAAATTCCCCCGACTATTTCCGGACATGGAACACAGGCGTGGGCATGGGAGTTTCTGGTCAGGCAATCAGGCGGTGTAGCCAACGAGATGACAACAATCAATTTTCCAAAGCAGCGAACCCGCTTCCAGATTATTAACCTGCAATACTCTGATGACTGGCGGCAATACTATGATACGATTGATTTTGATGCAATTTCAAATCTTCATCTGCTGAAAAAGAAAGGGACTGAGCAGAAGACTAAAATACAGGAAATAATATTTAAGGGGAGCACTGCTAGCACAAACGATGAATTTCTGAACATACTCGAATTCAAGGTAAACGAATTCAGGAATAAGAATATACAACTGGATTTTGATTTATCACTTATGTCATTTAGCAGACTAATATACGGATCTCTAGTAATTGTTGTGGACGACAGTTCAACCAAGAATCTGATGTATGATGAGATTCATTTGAACTGGATTCGTGATGACTGGGATGACAACCCACACAACTTTATCAAAAGCTGGTTGCTTACCGAATTACCAGGTAATGCCGCGTACATCAGAATTTTCCTTTGGAATAAAGGTAAAACCGGCTTTTCCCTGAACAAAGGACGGATCGTGTTTTCCGAAATCAAGGAAACCATTTTACAATAAGTCTTTTACAAAACGACAGTGGCTGAAATTCGGTTTAAACTTCAATTTTTCATCAGTATTCACTCTAAACTAGTTGCCAGGATAGTTCAAGACTTTAATTAATTTCTGATTTCTTCCATAATTGCCTGCAATGGCAAAGCCCGTGATCAAATTCAGTGTACCTTTGCACTTGCAACAGCCCGTTCTATCGCCTGTCCTGTTACTTGTGACGAGATTGGAGGAAAGTCGGGACAACAAAGGGCACCATACTTCCTAACGGGAAGGCTTTGCGGCTGAACACCGCGGGGACAGACAGTACCACAGAAAAGATACCGTCTCGTCAAGTCTCGTCACAGGTGACGATGCGAGACGAGATAAGGGTGAAATCGCGAGGTAAGAGCTCACGCGCCGGTATGGCAACATGCCGGGAGGGTAAACCTTATGGGTTGAAAGGTCAAATATACCGGGTATCGTGTCATTCGTGACGAGACGATAAGGGCTGCCCGCCCGACGCCCGGGGGGTAGACCGTTAGAGGCCGGCAGTGATGCCGGTTCCAGATAAATGATGGAAGTCCTTCATGCAAATGAAGGAAACAGAATCCCGCTTACAGGACTGTTGCACCCCCTAACGGGGGTTTTTAATTATATAAAGCCATGTATTTTAATCAATTACATGGCTTTTCTATTAATAAACTAAGAGGCTGTTTAAATTTTTTTCTTGCCTTTTTTACCCTCTCTCTCTCCCCCTGAAATCAGGGGGAGGACATTCTAAAAAGGATTTTTCTTTGATTGAAAGAACTCCAATTCAGTACATTCTGCTCCCTCCCTGAATTTAGGGAGTGCTGAGTAATTATCTATAAATTTAAACAGTTTCTAAATAATATCTAAAAATATTCTCATTATTATCCTGATTTAATGTCGTGATATCTATCTCATTGTTTGTCAGTGTTTGCTAGCGTTAGAATCATATTGTTCAGAAACAGATAAAAAAAAATCCTGAGCGATAGGACTCAGGATAGCAGGAGATTATGGTAAACGAGTGATAAGATCTTATTTTTCAGGCTCTGATGGAGTTCCTGCAAAATGAAATAATATGGCAAATAAAATAAAATTAGTTGCCGAAAAATACCAACTTGGAGCACTTACGCCGAACAAGCCAAATTTGGCGAGCCGTCCGATAATTCCGATCAACATCAGAACTGTTGCAATAATTGAAAAAATACAAGCTAAGGTTTTCCAGTGTTTTTTCATAATCATTGGGTTGGGGGTTAGTTAACAAAGTTAGGGCATTTATCAGAAAAATGGATATGAAGGTTCAGATTTTTATATTGACAATCCATTTATGCCTAATCATATTAATTAAAC
>JANXXZ010000437.1 GCA_025350385.1 Bacteroidales bacterium | reverse complement strand
TGAGATTCCTGACTGTCTGAGGTAATCTACCATGTACAAAATTTGTTCTCTACTTGTCATAGAATTTTAAATTTAAGAGGTTAATAAAACTTGATTTACCCCCTCGGGATTTATATAAGATATCAGGATTGAGTTTCAGGGATGAGAATGATGAATGTGTTCTGAACCATTAACCGTTCCGGTAACTCATATAAATCACTTTGAGAGGTGTATGAGTTATCACATGAAAATGAGAAAGGTTATATGTATAGGATGATAGGGTGTGGATAATTACAGGGAGTGAGGAGGTGATTCCTGTTCCACTATATAACACGGAGGAAGGATTGACAGGGAATGTGTTGGTATTTCCTTATAAAGGAATGGGGTTGGTTAGTGTCTGAACTGCATCTCTACCCACGGTAACCCCCTAATGTATTGTTGGTATTTCCTGAAGTAATGGAGTAGGTTAGTGATTGTCCTGTATCTCTTCCGAGTCCACATTAAAGGTTCTGGTACACATCTTGAATTTCCTGTTCACGGATACCTATATATATTCGGGTAGTTTGGATGGAAGTGTGATTAAAGATTTGATTCAACATAATCAACCCCTTCTCACTCTTATCATTGTTTTCCCATACCCGTCTTCCAAAACTCTTCCTGATGGAGTGGGATTTAATTTTGGATGGGTCTTTTACCACCTGATATCGTTTCATCAGTTCCTTCAGTTTCCAATTTACGAACTGGGTGGAGATGGGTTTTGTATTGAACCTGTTTAGGAATATAAACCAAATCAGAAATTGAAAATATAAGAAATTTACTTCGTGAGATAGGTAATCAGGAACGATGGTTCGAATGGATTGATATTTTCGGTGACCATATAAAGAATCAACGGGAACTACCCGATACTTTGAAGAAACAAATCTTGGAAACAGTTTTGGATTTTATATCGGTGGATTACGATTGGGAACAGAAGGTACATCGTTTGAAAATCCATTTCAAACTACCCGTTTTCCAACCAGTAAATGGGGTGAAAAATGAAAAAGAGGACAAGTACCTTATATCAAAACCTCTGGAAACCCTTGTCAATCAACCCGACCAAATTACCCCCCTTCCATACTACTCCACGGTTACTGATTTTGCAAGGTTACGGGGCTGATCCACATTACATCCCCTTAATAAGGCCATGTGGTAAGCAAGAAGTTGAAGAGGAACAGCCGCAAGAATGGGTACCAGCATTTCATCCGTTTCCGGAATTTCAATACAATGATCAGCCATTGCGCTCACATGCTCATCCCCTTCCGAAACGACAGCTATAATTACTCCTCTTCGGGCCTTTACTTCCTGTATATTGCTAACAACCTTGTCGTAATGCCCTTTACGAGTGGCAATTACAAGCACCGGCATTTCTGCGTCAATCAGCGCAATAGGACCATGCTTCATTTCAGCTGCCGGGTAACCTTCGGCATGTATGTAGGATATTTCTTTTAACTTAAGGGCTCCTTCGAGTGCAACCGGGAAATTAATCCCTCTTCCAAGGTAAAGAGCGTTGGATGTTTTACTAAATATTTCTGCTATATGTTTGACCTGTTCATTGGTTTGCAGCGCCTTTTCCAGCTTCTCCGGAATAGAATTGAGTTCATGCAATAAACGGTAATAACGCGAAGCCGCGATAGCACCCTTTTTCTCTGCCAACATGAGCGCAAGCAGGGTAAGAATTGTAACTTGTGAAGTAAATGCCTTGGTTGAAGCAACTCCGATTTCGGGCCCGGCATGGGTATAAGAACCTGCATGGGAGGCACGTGCAATAGATGAACCAACCACATTACAGATGCCAAGAATCGTAGCCCCTTTACTTTTAGCCATCTCGATAGCTGCCAGGGTATCAGCAGTCTCTCCCGACTGGGAGATGGCAATAACTACATCATCTTCAAATATAAGTGGATTCCGGTAACGAAATTCTGAAGCATATTCAACTTCAACAGGAATTCTGGCCAATTCTTCAATCAGGTACTCACCAACCAGTCCGGCATGCCACGATGTTCCACAACCTACAATTATGATCCGTCTGGCTGCAATCAATTTTCGGGTATAATCCAACATACCGCCCAACACTACAATACCTTGTTCCATGTTCAGCCGGCCTCGCATGCTGTCGCGGACAGTGCGGGGCTGTTCATTTATCTCTTTAAGCATGAAGTGATCGAATCCGCCTTTTTCCAGGGCAGTAAGGTTCATTTCAAGAGTCTGTATATAAGGTGTCTTTTCTGTATTGGCAATAGTGGTAATCCTGAGACCATGCTGTAAACTGACCACTACAATCTCCTCTTCACCCGGATAAACAACCTGCCTTGTATATTCAACTATGGGAGCGGCATCCGAGGCCATGAAATATTCACCCTCACCAATTCCAACCACAAGTGGACTCCCTTTGCGGGCAGCTACAAGCATGTCCGGATCATCCTGCGAGAGAACAACTATGGCATAAGCTCCTGTAACCTGGCTTAACGCAAGCCTTATTGTTTCAGGGAAATCTGTTTTCTCATGCTCGCGAATATCCTGGATCAGGTATGCCAGAACCTCGGTGTCAGTATCACTGGCAAACTTGTATCCTCTTTGTTTCAGTTCTTCTTTTATAACTGAGTAGTTTTCAATGATGCCATTATGAATAATTGCCAGTTTCCCGTCAGGTGAATTATGAGGGTGGGCATTAACATCGTTTGGCTCACCATGGGTGGCCCAACGGGTGTGGGCAATCCCGACTGTGCCGGAAATGTCCTTGTCTTCAAGCATCGCCTCTAAATCGGAAACTTTACCATGTGTTTTATAAATTTTCAATCCGTCATTCAACAAGGCTATACCTGCACTGTCATAACCCCGGTATTCGAGTCTTTTCAATCCGTTCAGGAGAATGGGGCTGGCCTGATTCGGACCTATATAAGCAACTATTCCACACATTGCGTACAGTATAAATCGGATTAAACTTAAAAAATAAAATTCTAAACTTCAAATCATGGCTTTATACAAACCATGACAAATATACAATTTCTTAAGCACGGTAAAAACCAGGGCTAAAAAATCATACGAAGAGAAAGCGTTTATTTAACGACTGTATACTTGAGATATAACTTCAGGCTTGACGATGGAGAAGAAGTTCCATTGAGGGATAACCTGCTGGAATTATAGGAAGATGTGGGAATCATCAGATAAAGCCCGTTAGCCGTCACATTGGCGCTCAATTTGCCATCCATCAACTGTTGAAAATAGCGTGTAAGCCGGAAACGATAAGCACCCTTGCTGGCATTATAGTACCCATCATAATTCACATAGGTTGTATTGTTGCTGCCAGCGTCCGGAACGCCAAAGGCATATGGCTTGCCGTCATCGGAAATCGGGTAAAGTGCAAGAGATGAAGGAGGAGCAAAAACGCCTGAAGGAGAAGCGTTTTCAAGGATGAGTTGAGCGTCGTTAATCAGAACCTTTTGATTGGCAACCAGGTTTTTTATCGTCGGAAACTTCAATTTAACCTTGACTCCTCCCATTCCCTGAAGGAATAGAAACTGGCTTCCCAACGAACTATCTTTGGCTATGATCTGCTGTCTGAGTATTGGCGCTGCTTCGGCGTATCCGTTATGTTCAAAATGGTTGAAGCGTTGACTGCTTGCATTGATCAGGAAATGATAAGAAGAAGTGTCTGTACTATTGTGGTAGTAAGTTACAATTTCACTGGAAATGGTTGAAGAAGTATTCATATAAAGAATGGCTCCTTTGCCCGGAGTTTGCTGCTGTTCAGCTATAACAGCAATTCCTTTAAAGAAAGTAATAAACTTTGCATTGGTAGCAAGGACAGATGTATCAACTGAAAGTATTTGCTGGGCAAAAGCAGCGTTTAAGGGGATTCGTAGTGAAGGTGCCTGCTTGCTTCCATCGTAATATGCACTAGAAGAGGGGTGAGGGGTAAATGTGAGCTCGCCAAGGAGGTTATTCAGATCGTAATATACCGTATGATTTGAATACTGCTGCACTGAATCAAGCAGATCCTCTTCAAGAGGATAAACTCTGATTGTCATATTGCTCAATGTATCACCATATGCATGATTGTAAGGCATATAAAGAAACGCTGAATCATAAATGGGATTTATACCAAAATTAGTCGGCTCGGCAGATAAACGGATCTGGCTAAACCAATCTGCAGTGGAGCGACCAAATATCGGGTCGTACATGCTGCCAATTATGGCATAATCACCATTAGCCGAATAGACGCATTTTCCGTAAGAGAAGATTCCGTTTATTCGGC
>JANXXZ010000383.1 GCA_025350385.1 Bacteroidales bacterium | reverse complement strand
AATAACCCTTAACTTATATCTCATAACTGATAACAAAACCACCACCAACATTTAAATCCGAAATCAACATTCCGAAATCAAAAATTAAATAACTATGGCATTCAACCTCCGTAACCGTCATTTTTTAAAAGAGCTGGATTTCACTCCGACAGAGATCAAATACCTGCTCGACCTGTCAATTGAGCTCAAAAAGGCCAAACGCACAGGTACTGAACAACAGAAACTGAAAGGCAAGAATATCGTGCTTTTATTCGAAAAGGACTCCACCCGCACCCGCTGCGCCTTCGAAGTGGCAGCGTTGGACCAGGGCGCCCATGTTACTTACCTGGGACCTTCCGGCTCACAGATCGGGAAAAAGGAATCGATGAAAGATACCGCCCGGGTACTGGGACGTATGTTCGACGGGATTGAATACCGCGGCTATGGCCAGAATATCGTTGAAGAACTCGCAAAATATTCAGGAGTTCCCGTCTGGAACGGTCTCACCAACGAATTCCATCCAACCCAGATGCTGGCCGATTTCATGACCATGATGGAACATACAGACAAACCACTCAGCAAGGTAACTTTTGCGTTCCTGGGTGATGCTAAGAATAACGTCGGTAATTCGTTAATGGTAGGCGCTGCGAAGATGGGTATGGATTTCCGTGCTGTGGCTCCGAAAGAATGCCAGCCTTCGCCTGAACTGGTGAAACTGTGCAAGAAGATCGGCAAGGAAACCGGTGCAAAAATTACCGTGACCGACAGCGTGAAGGAAGGCGTGAAAGATTGTGATTTCCTCTACACTGACGTATGGGTAAGTATGGGTGAACCGACCGAAGTATGGGCCGAACGCATCAAACTGCTGAAACCTTACCAGGTCAATATGGACATGGTTAAGAAAACCGGAAACAAAAATGTGAAATTCCTGCATTGCCTTCCTGCTTTCCATAACCGTGAAACCATTGTAGGAGAGGATATCTACCAGAAATTCGGGCTCGATGGCATGGAAGTGACCGAGGACGTTTTTGAATCGGATATGTCCATTGTATTTGACGAAGCCGAGAACCGCCTCCACACGATCAAAGCCGTGATGGTAGCCACACTGGGCGCATAAACTCTATCTGGGTATACTTTAAAACAAGAGAGGCTGCCTCAGGGATGAGACAGCCTCTCTTCTGTTAAGTTGATACTAATGACTCAACTTAAAGTCATCCACCGTTACTTCGCTTTTTTGAATATTTATAGCGTAAAACCCTGATCAGCTGGGAAAGCCGGAACGGGCGTTCTAGGTGGGCAACTACGATTTCGGGATCTATTTGTACGTACATTGTTTTTTCTCCTTCAGTTAATTTAACATTTGTTTACTGGATTCATAACCTATTTAACAATTGAATGCCTGATAGGTTTGAAACAGCCTATGTATCAAAATCTGCTCCGGTTTGCATTTTTAGTTGTTTTTTGGGACCTATTCACCTGAGGAAAGAAGATACTGTTTTGCCGGAAGCCTTGCTGTCGGGGAGCCTGCCGATTACTTACCGGCTGAAGTTATATCCTAAAACTTGTCAAAAGTAAATTAGAGTGAAAACTGCCATTTTGGCTGGTTTTGGATTGCTAAACTGTTCTTTATGAACGGTATAAATACCCGGAAACCTGCCAGCCTGTTGCATTTCCGGGTAAAGCAATGATTGTTTTTGTCTGCTAAAACAAAATCATTCTACTATGCTTATTATTACTGAGAAAAGCCGTGACAAGGATGAAGCGGGAATCAAATGACTGAAAGGAAATACCGAAGGCTGGGCCAACTTCCTGGCTTGCCTCAAAGCATGGCTGGAATATGGGATCAACCAGAGGAAAGGGGCTTTTGATATTTCGCAGATGCATAAATGTAATAATATAACATCTAGATTAGCTCAAGTTTAAAATAGCGTTGTTAAATCAACGGTAGCTTTCAACAAGGTTTTTAATTGCCAAACTACTAATATCTTCTACTTCATCATTCGATATTCGTAATCATCATTATTAATTCATTAACAGGCAAGTCATTAATATCGAGCACTGATTATTCACGCCTTGTTCTTTTTAAAGGAGCTCATGAGAACGCTTCCTTAGATAACGAATGATGAATTTCGAAGTGTTTTAACACGCATAACTAAACTAGCATATAGATTGTATTAAGATAACGATAACGGAGATGAGTCAGCTCTGAAAAGTAGTTTCAGGAATTTCACGCAAGGACGCAAAGTTCGCAAAGATGTCATACTTAGGTTTTTAACAACTTTCATTTCATTGCATCTCAGCGTATATCCTGTTTTAGGAGTTGACTCATAGTTTAATCGGCGGTATGAAATCAGTCCTGAAAGCGTTAATCCGCAACTTATTTGCAACCTCCTTGTTGTTTTTATCGTAAAAGTGAATATTTTCGTACAAATAAGAATCGGTGATTCTAATCCAAAACAAACCATCCGGTTCCCAATAATTGAAATATGAAAGATAAGGTAACCCCTGAAGGCTATTTGTTCACTAGGAAATATACCAACTATGTTTTTATGCTTCTATTCCTGCTCTATATGTTTGATTATGTGGACAGGATGGTTATCACTTCATTGTTTCCTTTCCTGAGAGCTGACTGGAACCTCACCGACACCCAGTGCGGTATGCTTGTATCGGCTGTTTACTGGTCGATCGTATTGTTCACTTTTCCTGTATCAATCCTGGTCGACCGCTGGAGCCGAAGGAAAACCATCGGTTTCATGGCGTTGCTCTGGAGCATAGCTACCGGTTTGGGAGCATTGTCAGGGACATTCAGGCATTTGTTTTATTCACGGTCTGCCATTGGAGTAGGAGAGGCAGGATATGCACCCGGCGGTTCAGCCATGATTTCGGCTCTTTATCCCGACCGGAAACGTGCATGGATGATGGGGCTCTGGAATGCATCGATACCTCTTGGAAGCGCCATCGGGGTAGCCATAGGCGGAATTATTGCAACGCATTGGGGTTGGCGTCATGCTTTGGGGATTGTCGCTATTCCGGGGATGATCATTGCGATCCTGTTTTTCTTTGTGAAAGATTACAAAACCATCGACCTGCTTAAAGAAGGCCCTGGTATCGGAAAACTCAAAGAACACAAAAAGATCAGAATGTCGATTGCTGACTTGTTCAAGGAGTTCATGCAGAAACCTTCCCTCATCTTTACCTATTTCGGGATGGCAGGTGTTGTTTTTACCACCACCTCTTTATTAACCTGGTTACCAACCTATTTTGTGAGGGTACAGGGTGTAAGGCAGGAGTTTGCCGGAACAAAGGCCGGTGTGGTAATGTTGTTTGCCATCGTCGGGGCACCCCTTGGAGGATATATTGCTGACCGCTGGCGAAAGAAGAGGATCAATGCGCGCCTGATGTTACCAACTATTACCAGCCTGCTTTCGGCCGTAATTATGTTCCTGGCATTCAGTGTCTTCAATGGGCAGATCCAGTATTTGCTGTTGCTTTCGGTTGGAATATCTATAACTGCGTTCATCTCTGCAGCCGCAGCCGTCACCCAGGATTTAGTTCATGCAGGACTCAGGGCGATATCATACGCAATCGCTGTCGTAGTGCAGAACCTGCTGGGAGCCTCTCTCGGGCCTATTGTAATGGGAGCCATTTCCGATGCGACTAATATTCAGACTGCCTTCAGTCTGCTCCCTATAGCTTTACTGATTGCTTCCGCGTTGTTTTTTGCAGGTTCCTTCTATTATGAAAAGGATCTGACCAAGGTAGAGAAGGTTAACCTTGAGGTTGTTGATTAGTGCTTGGTGCTGAGTGCCTGGTGCCTGATACCTGGTACCAAGTGCCAAGTGCCAAGTGCCAAGTGCTCTGGAGCATAATACTCTATACTTTATACTCCATACTCCATACTCCATACTCCTTACTCAGTTCTTAATAAACGGCACTATTTAATAAGTATGGTATAATCGAAAAACATAACACAATCTCCCGGTCGTAATTTCTTCCGTTTCTGATACTCAACCGCATTATTCACAATGACTTCCCCCTGTTCGATGCGGATTTTGGCTTCCCCGCCGGTATCGACAAGATTCAGTAATTTCATCAGTTTATTGAGTTCGATAAACTCCTGTTCAATGAGTTTAAATTCTGTATCCTTCATCTGCTGCCGGATTTTGTTTAATAATGTTTGCTGAATACTCTCTGCAAAGTAAGCAATTTATAACCTCAAACCCGGAGCTATTTGAAAATTGATGAAAACCCTGTTTAAACCTCCGCATGAATATAACTTCCCGGTGAACTTTTTCTTTCATAATTGGTTGTTTGCTTAGCATAAGTTTTAATCTTAGAACCTGTTTTAATTCAATATAAAAAGGTATGAAAACATCACTCATCCGGCCAATAGCTTTTGTGACACTGGCTGTAACAATGCTCTCTTTTATGAATAAAGAAAACATTTCTCCCAGGATCAAAGAAGAAGTAGTAACCTATTCGGTAAATGGCAAAATATTTAAAGGTTTTGTAGCATTCGATGAGAGCAAAACCGGCAAACGCTCCGCTATACTTGTAGTCCCGGAATGGTGGGGATTGAATGATTATACGAAATCCAGGGCTCGCCAGTTAGCCAGCCTGGGCTATGTGGCAATGGCCGTTGATATGTTTGGTGACGGGAAAATCGCTGCCAATCCACAGGAAGCACAGGAACTTACCAAACCGTATTATATGGACCCGCATCTGGCAAAAACCATGTTGGAGGCTGCACTTGTGAAATTGAAAACAATCCCTGTTACTGATGCATCTAATATAGGGGCAATCGGCTATTGTTTCGGGGGCAACGTGGTGCTGAATGCGGCAAAGTTGGGTGCCGATCTCAAGGGAGTTGTCAGCTTTCACGGAGGGCTTGGAGGAGCACCTGCTGACAAGAAACTGCTGAAAGCCAAAATTTTGGTCTGTCATGGCTCAAGCGATAAATTTGTTACAGAACAAAATGTATTTGATTTTAAGCATGCCATGGATTCAATCGGGGCGGATTACAACTTTAAAGCTTATGCAAACGCCACACATGCCTTTACAAATCCTGATGCTACCAAAATCGGTAAGCAATTCAATATGCCAATTGAGTATAATGAAGCCGCTGATAAGGCATCATGGAATGATATGAAGGCGTTTTTTGAGAAGATCTTTAAGAAATAATTGAATGAATGGGAATTTGAGAGGCTTTCTCAAAAGTCCTTAGTGCACCTTTGTGAAATCCTTTGTGCGACTTTGTGATAAAAATTAATTGAACCACAAAGGATCACAAAGTACATAAAAAGGATCACAAAGTAGATCAACACCTAACCAATAACTTTTGAGGCAGACTATATATCAATGAAACAACTGTATCAAATCTGATATCGGATTATCTAAGCCCCATGGCTGTTATAATTTCTTCAACCTTCTTCTCGAGTTTAGCATCTGTTTCTTTGAATTTAGCAAGGCTTTCAAGCGGGGCCTTAATGCTGAAGTAGAATTTTATTTTTGGCTCGGTTCCGGAAGGGCGGACAGAAATCTTGCTTCCGTCATCGAGGAAAAACTGCAGAACATCGCTGACCGGTAGAGTAATAGGTTGTTTTTTACCTGTAAGCAGGTCGGTGGATTGCTGTAACAAGTAGTCTTTTATTACCGAAACTTTCGACCCGGCAAGTTCTTTAGGTGGATTTGCACGGTAGTTGTCCATCATCGTTTTAATTTCAGCCTGCCCGCTCATACCTTTACGGACAACATTTACAAGCTTTTCCTTGAACATGCCATATTCGAGGTAAATATCAATCATCATCTGGTAGAGCGTAATACCTTTATCGGCAGCCCAGGCAGCACATTCGGCAAGAATACAGGAGGAAACCACCGCATCTTTATCGCGGACAAAATCACCTACCATGTAGCCATAGCTTTCTTCGCCACCCCCTATGAACTTCTTTTTTCCTTCATACCTGCGGATCACATCGGCAATCCATTTGAAACCGGTGAGTACGTCAAAATACTCAACATGGGCGCCTTTGGCAATATCACTGATAAGTTCCGAAGTAACAATTGTTTTAACAATGAACTCGTTTCCTGTAAGTTTACCTTTAGCCTGCCATTGCTTGATAAGGTAATACGTAAGCAAGGCGGCAGTCTGGTTTCCATTCAGCAGGATGAAGTTACCTTCCAGGTCTTTTACGCCGACTCCTATACGATCGGCATCGGGATCGGTGGCGAGAATTACATCGGCATCAACCTCATTAGCCATAGTGAGGGCCATACCCATTGCGGCTGTTTCTTCGGGGTTGGGCGATTTGATGGTAGGAAAATTTCCGTCTGGTTTAGACTGGGCCTCGACAATCATTACATCGGTAAATCCAAATAGTTTCAAGGCTTTGGGCACCAGGGTAATTCCTGTTCCATGAAGGGGTGTATAGACGATTTTAAGATCACGGTGGCGGGCAATTACTTCCGGGGCAAGGGTATAGGTGCTTAAAGCTTCAAGATAGGCAGCATCAATAAACTCACCAATAATGTTTATCTTCAGGTTATCCCCATCAAAATTTACATCCTCGAAAGAAGTTATTTTCTGTGCTTCAATAATCACATTCTCATCATGAGGTGATATCAGTTGGGCGCCGTCATTCCAGTATACTTTATAACCATTGTACTCCTTGGGATTATGCGATGCAGTGATCACAATACCGCTATGGCAATGGAGGTAACGGACTGCAAATGATAGCTCGGGTGTAGGACGGAGTTCTTCGAAAAGAAAGACCAGGATACCGTTTGCTGACAGCACTTCAGATGCAATGCGGGCAAAATAACTGCTGTTATTCCTTGGATCATAAGCAATAGCAACCCTTATTTCTTCCTCACCGGAGTAAACTTTTTTCAGATAATTAGCAAGTCCTTGGGTGGCCATTCCAACTGTGTATTTATTCATACGGTTTGTGCCAACGCCCATGATGCCGCGGAGTCCGCCGGTTCCAAATTCAAGATCGCAATAGAAGCTTTCAGTCAGTTCGTTCGGGTCGTTCTCCATCATATTGCGGATGGCTTGTTTACTCTCTTCATCAATATTGCCATTGAGCCATCGCCCGGCACGTTCTGCTATTTTCGGATCAATATTCATAATAATAATGTCATTTTCGGTTCGTTACAAATGTAAGAATTTTGACTGCTGATACCGATAAGAGACTGTATTTTTTTACAGGGGGTTTTGAGATTTGGTCGAGGGAGGAGGGGCGAGGGGCGAGGAACTGAAAGATGAGGAGCGAGGGGCGAGGAGCGAAAATATTCTTTGAGATGTGTATTTAAGATGTTTCTTCGGTCTTCGGACATTAGACTCCCGGCTTCCTACTCGCTACTCCTAACTTTCATTGCTATCTTGGATTTCTTTCGAATATTTAAGAGGTATTTGCCATAATCCTATATTCTGTCTTTATATTTGTAATACCTTAATTTTCAGTTACCCGGATGCAGGATTGAATTTGTTCTTTAATTTATCTACCCGTCATGGAGAAAAAAGTGATCATCATCGGTGGAGGTTTGAGCGGCCTCATAGCCGGTAGTTACCTCAGGATGAACGGCTATGAAACAGAGGTATTTGAGATGCATTCCTTGCCAGGAGGTCTTTGCACTTCCTGGCAAAAGAAAGGCTATACCATTGACGGCTGTATTCACTGGCTGGTGGGTTCAGGTCCTTCGGATAACTTCTATAACCTCTGGAATGAACTCATTGATCTTACAAAACTGAGTTTTGTAAATCATGAGGTCTACCATCATGTCGAAGATGCTGAAGGGAAGATGATCCGTATTTTCTGCAACATTGACAGGCTGGAAGCCGAACTTTTAGACAAAGCCCCGGAAGATGCCCGACTTATAAGAACACTTTGCAGGGCTGTGCGGAAACTCAGCAGGTACAATTTTCCCAACGATAAAGCCACCGGGGAAATGAACCTGGCGGATGGGTTGAAATTTTTAACCAGGACAATTCCCTGTCTTGGGATTATGCGTAAATACATTCATATGACTGCCTCGGAATATGCCCTGCAGTATAAGAATCCAATTTTACAGAAAGCCTTTGAGCACATGTTTGTTCCGGAGATGTCGGTGCTGTTCCTTTTTTTTACCCTGGCCTGGATGAATAAAGGAAGCGCCGGTTATCCCGTTGGAGGATCGCTTGCATTTGCGCGTCTCTTCGAAGAAAAATATTTGCAACTTGGAGGCCTGATACATTATTCCTCGAAAGTGAAAAGAATAATATACAGCCCCTATGAAGAATCAATCGTAGCATCAGGGATTGAACTGGAGAATGGGGAGATCCATTCTTCAGATATTGTCATCTCGGCTGCCGACGGGTATTCAACAATATGGGAGATGCTTGAAGGTAAGTTCCTGGACAGGAAGGTTGTTAGCGTATATCATGATTTTAAACTGTTTCCCTCTTATCTCCAGGTTTCGCTGGGGATCAAAGGTAAACTGGATGTCCCGAACCACTGCATGTTGTTGCCACTTGAAAAGCCTGTGATGATTGACCCGGAGACAGAAACCGGTCAACTCCAGGTGCTGGTTCATCATTTTGATCCTACCTTGGCGCCGGAAGGTTCCACCCTGGTCACCTCCCTGATCCCGACCTACTATGCTGAGTACTGGACGCAGCTTAAGAAAAACGAACCGGAAGCTTACAATTTTGAGAAACAGCGTGTTGCCGGAATACTCATCCGCTTGCTGGAAAAAAGGTTCGGAATCCGGCAGGAACATATTGAGATGACAGATGTATCAAGCCCGGCTACTGTAATCAGGTATACCAACAACCGCAACGGTAGTTTCGAAGGCTGGCTGTTGCATCCGAATACGGGATTCAGGCGCATAAGCAAAACCCTGGCCGGCCTGAATAATTTCTATATGATAGGGCAGTGGGTGGAACCCGGTGGAGGTTTGCCTTCATGCCTGATGTCGGGTCGAAATGTTACCCGGATTATTTGTAAAAAAGATGGCCGGAAGTTCCGGAACAGAGTTTACCGTTTAACCGGGACCTGACCGGTATCATTCTTCTTCTTCATATTTCAGGTAAGGAATGTAGCTCATTACCCCGGCAAGGCATTCTTTGGTCAGCACGGCATCTTCAAGCGCATTATGGGTGTCGCCTTCGCGTTCAAGTTCAAAAAAGGAAGCTATAGCACCCAGGCTTCGGTTCCGGGGCATTTCAAAACCATTTTCTTCAAGGATCCTAAAAAGGAACCAGCTCAGCGTATGCAGATCAAGCTGAGTATGGTTGAACAGCCATTTCACCTTTTGTTTGTTATAACCGGCTCGCAGAAAATTAATGTCGTACATCACACTTTGACCGCTTAAAATAATATCCCTGAACTTATTTTCCTTCTGGAACTCAGGAATAGTTAAGGTCTTGAGAATCCATTTCTCGAAACTTTCAAGGGCATCGAAAAGCATCGGTGCATTTTCGAGATCTGCCAGGCTCAGGTCATGGATTTTTTCGGAAGCCGACGAAAAGCCCTTAACATTTTCAGGGTACACATTAGTAATGAACCGTCCGAGTTCTTTCCAGTTGCTGTTGCACAACACAGCCCCAATCTGCACAATTTCATTGTATTCCGGATCGGGTCCGCTCATTTCAAGGTCGAGCACGAGATAATAAACCGGAAATTTTGAAGTCATAAGTAAGATGAATAGGTTTGGTAAATACTTGTGAATCAGGGAGCATAATTGGTTATATAAAGATATCTAATAATTAAGTCTCTGATTTATAGATTATAATTCCACAATCCACAATCTGAAATCCGACGTCCAAAATCTCAATGACTATGCAACCCGCACTCTTTGTTTTCCGGTAGTTCCCACCACCAGCGCCCGGCACGTATATCTTCACTGGCAGAAATGGCGCGGGTACAGGGCTGGCAACCGATACTCGGGAATCCCTGCTCATGGAGCTTGTTATAGGGAATATTCCGTTCTCTAATATAATTCCATACCAGTTCATCTGTCCATTCAACCAGAGGATTGATCTTGATTAGGCCGTTCGTTTGATCCCATTCAACCAGTTTCATTTCATGCCTTGTCACCGACTGCTGCCTGCGCAGTCCGGTAATCCATGCTTCCAAACCTTTCAGCGCCCGTTGCAACGGCTCTATTTTGCGGATATGGCAGCAAAGTTTACGGTTTTCAACGCTTTCGTAAAAGAGATTAATCCCCTTTGAATTAACCATTTCCTCAACCCGCAAAGCATCCGGGAACATCACCCGGATATTCAGCCCGAAACGGTTCGTAGTCCGGTGAAGCACCTCATAGGTTTCGGGGAACATCCGGCCGGTATCAAGGGTGAAAATATTCACGGTTTTGTCAATCCCGGCAAGCATTTCGGTAATCACCTGGTCTTCGGCTCCCAGGCTGCTCGAAAAACCAATCTTATCACCGAATATCTTCAGCACCTCGCTTAGAATATTAGCAGGTGCCTTACCTGAAAGGCCTGTATTGAGCTGGTTAATCTGTTCTTCATTTGTCATTTTATGGATTGGTAACTGAATCAAGGGTAAAAATACGATCTGTATTGATTCCTTTTTCAGTTTGCTTAACAGTACAACATTCGTTGAAGTAATCGTGTTCAAACAACAGGATGTAATTCTTTTTCACAGCTTCTTCCAGGAAAGCTGCTTTTTCTACAATGCTTACCAGCGGCTGGATGTCGACCGATGGAATAAAAGGCATGGGTATATTAAAGGCCGTCGGGATGAAATCACCCATGTAAACGATGGTATGCTCAGCATACTGAATAAAAGGGATGACCTGCCCCATGGTATGACCATTATAGATCCTCGTGCAAATTCCCTGGAATAATTTACTCCCGTTTTCAAGAAATCTTAGGCGACCCGAATCCTGCAAAGGTAGAAGGTTGTCCTTGAAGTAAGAAGCACCTTCCCTTTTATTCGGATGGATAGCCCACTCCCATTGTGACTGCGAACACCAAAAAGCAGCATTTGGGAATGCTGGAACTACTGTGCAATCCTGCTTTCTGAGGGTTGCCCCGCCGACATGATCGTCATGGAAATGGGTGAAAAGCACGTCGGTAATATCATTAAGGCTAAAATTATGAGCGGCTAATAATCTCTCCAGCGTAGTTGCCGGTTCACGAAACCTGACATTATAATATTTCTCATCCCTTTTGTGGCCCATTCCGGCATCAATAAGAATAAGTCTGTCTTCTGTCTGAACCAGCAGGCATCGTGTCACAATGGGAATCATATTGTTTTCATCTGCCATATTGTTCCGGTTCCAGATACTCTTGGGAACAACGCCGAATGCCACCCCTCCGTCCATTTTCCATAGGTCTGCGATAACAGGATAAAGCTTCATAGAATAATTTTTCCGGAAACTGACAAAGGTAAAATAAATGGAGATTATAATCTGGTGAACCTGTTAACAGGGAATTCGCAGGTATAATCAACTGATCCTTAGAATGAGTTGTTAACAATTGTTTAAAATTACATATCCCTTATATTACATATCAGTGATAAAAGAACTACCTTTATTATAGTAATTCAGCCAACCAGTTATAAACCAAACGATGAATGTATGAAAAATTACTCTTTACTATTAATTGTATTTTTCCTGACAACTTTTTCCTTTTCCTATGCGCAGGATAAACCGGTGAGCCCTTCATTTATAGGAGTTGGCGTGTACCACGGGCTTTCACAGCCGCTTCGTGATCTTCCGGCTATGACTGCCGATGAATGGGATAAAATGGAACTGGATGCCGCTAAGCCAAGAAATGAAGGTCTCCAGAAACGTGAATATCCGTTTGCTGCTACAGCCTTACCTCGCGGAAATGACCCTGCCTGGCAACAAAAGATGGGAACCACAATGCCCCCAAAAGCCCCGATCGTTTCATTTGAAGGTCAGGCATCGCCTTATTTCCCCCCGGATGCTAACGGGGTTGCCGGTCCGAATCATTACATGCAAACCATCAACTGTGTGTATGCCATCTACTCTAAGACCGGTACGTTACTTGCCGGTCCGACTAATCTGAACCTTTTATTCGGCAGTGTTGCCGGTGCAACTTATAATGATGGCGACCCCATCATTCTTTACGATGAACAGGCTGCGCGCTGGCTTGTGGTGGAATTTTCGGTGAGCGGCAGTAATGATTATATGCTGGTCGCTGTTTCCCAAACCAATGATCCCACCGGAAGCTGGTATCGGTATTCATTTGATGTGGACGATATGCCTGATTATGAGAAAATCGGTATCTGGCAGGATGGATATTATATGGCCACAAACAACAGCGCTGCGGGTAAAAAAGATATTTATGTGATGGAACGGTCAAAGATGCTCAGCGGCCTGACTGCACAAATGGTAGGCTTTGATAATCCATGGCGTCCGGCTACTATCGACGGTTTTATGTGTGTTCCCCCGGTTGATAATGACGGAGCCTTTGCCCCAGCCGGGAGCCCGGGGCTTTTCATTACCATGAATGATGATGCTATTGCCGGGGGAAGCGACCAGCTGTGGATTTATGAGCTTGCTGTTAACTGGACAACACCGGCATCCTCCACTTTTAACCGTGTTCAGCAGTTAGGTGTGAATGCATTCGACAGCAATTTTGGCGCTAACTGGGATAATATTAAACAACCTGGAACCACCAAAGAATTGGATGCTATTCCGCAGGTAATCATGAATGCTCCCCAATACCGGAACTTCGGTAGCTACCAGACCCTGGTATGCTGCCATACGGTTGATGTGGATAATACGGATCATGCCGGGGTTCGCTGGTATGAACTCCGTAAAACTACGGGCGCATGGTCAGTGCGCCAGACTGGTACTTATGCGCCTGATGCTAATTCACGTTGGATGGCAAGTATCCGCCTGAACGGCCAGAATGAAATCGGTCTGGGATATTCGATCTCAAGTACTTCCGTATACCCGGGAATAAGATACACAGGGCAGACTACAGCAGCATATGCTGCCGGTGCCGGCATAATGGACCTGGCCGAACAAACCATTGTAACCGGTGCCAATATTCAGACCACTTATAACCGTTGGGGTGATTATTCAGGTTTAAGCGTTGACCCTACGGATGATAAAACATTTTGGTACACCAACCAGTATGTAGGCACTTCTCAGGCACGGAAAACAAAGGTTGCCTCCTTCCAGGTCGGAGCCGCAGCTCCGCAGCCTGACCTTGTAATCCAGGGTCCTGCAGTTGCACCCGTATCGATACAGGATGGATCAGCCACCACAGCTTCATGCACCGTATTTAACCAGGGTGCTGCCGCTGCTGGCCCATCTGTATTGAACTATTATCTATCGACTGATAATGCTTATAGTGCAGGGGATATTCTGCTTTCATCCGACGCAGTTGCTTCCCTGAATGCCAATGCGGGTCTTCCGTTCAGCAAATCGCTGACTATCCCGGCAGGAACAGCCCCGGGAACCTACTACATTTTATTTTTCGCAGATGCAACCTCCCAGGTTACCGAGATAAATGAAAACAACAATGTAGGAAGTGCTCAGTTAACGGTAACTTC
>JANXXZ010000369.1 GCA_025350385.1 Bacteroidales bacterium | reverse complement strand
CCCCGCCCCTCGCACCCTCGTGCCATCGCACCCTCGCCTGGTCACCCCCGTCCCCCGACCCTCTCAATTTAACAACTTTTCTCATTTATCGATGTTAATCTTATATCCAAATATGTCTATATTTGCTTTATAACCATGATTTCAGGTTCAGTCATTCGCTGCACCAATCATTTTCACAGAAACGTAAGATATGCAGTACAAAATTCTTCAACCAAAGCAGGAAGGGCCCGTTCTCATTGTTACCATAAACCGGCAGGAAAGCCTGAATGCACTGAACACAGCCTTTTTCGATGAACTGGATGAGTTGTTTGCAAACGAGGCTTCCCAGCCTGATGTTAAGGCTGTAATTATTACAGGTGCAGGGAAGGCATTTGTGGCTGGCGCTGATATAGCCGAAATGGTTGATAAGAATGCTGAAGAGGCTTCAAACTTTTCACGCAGGGGACAAAAAACCTTCCTGTCTATTGGAATGCTATCGGTGCCAGTTATTGCTGCTATCAATGGTTTCGCATTAGGAGGAGGCCTGGAATTGGCCATGGCCTGCGATTTTCGGATTGCGGCTACAACTGCTAAATTTGGTCAGCCCGAAGTAAACCTCGGGCTCATTCCCGGATATGCGGCTACCCAGCGCCTGTCAAGGCTGGTTGGACTGGGAAGCGCACTTTATATGCTTACTTCAGGTGAAATGATTACAGCCGATGAGGCTTTACGAATAGGCCTGGTGCAAAAGCTCATAGAACCCGAAAAACTCTTGGAGGAAGCAGTTCGGCTGGCCAATGCAATTTCTTCCAGGGGACCTCAGGCTGTGAAACTGGTTAAATCAGTCACACGTAAAGGGTATCACCTTCCTTTTCCTGTTGCCTGTGAACTGGAAGCCCAGTCGTTCGGCCAGCTTTTCAACGATGAAGGAAAAGAGGGGATGAAAGCATTTCTTGAAAAGAGGAAACCTGTTTGGTAAATAGCGAAGCAGTTCACTAAACAGCACTTTTACATTTTTCATTTAGTGTTAAGTGTTATTTATTTCTTTTAGTTCATATTAATGAATAATATCAAACACATAATGTTTAACACTTAAGTAATAAACGGTACCAGGCATAACACCTATAACAAAAACAGTTACCATGGACTATACCACCCGATTACAGAAAGTTTCAGTGCTTGGCGCCGCCGGCAAAATGGGTAGCGGGATACTGCTTCTCACAGCCCTCGAAATGGCAGACCTGATGCTGAAATCCGGAAATAATCAAAGCGTCTTTGTGCTGAATGCAATTGACGCATCCGATGAAGGACTCCGGGGAGTACTTAAGTATCTCAAGACGCAGGTGCTGAAAGCAGCTGAGAAGAAAACAGTGCTCCTTCGCCGGCTCTATGCTGACCGGGCGGACCTGATCGAAAACAGCGAGGTAATTGATGCCTATGTTGAAGAGGTAATGAGCCTTGTGCGGACCTCCACCCGCCTTGAATCAGCCTATGATTCGACCCTCGTTTTTGAGGCTGTAAGTGAAAACCAAACTCTTAAAGAGAAACTTTTCAGGCAAATCAACGAGAATAATCCAACTGAACCGTATTTCTTCACAAATACTTCATCAGTCCCTATCGGCGAATTGAATAAAAATGCAGCACTGAAAGGGCGTATCATAGGTTTTCATTTCTACAATCCACCTGCAGTTCAGAAACTGGTTGAACTCATTAAAATTGGGGAGAATCCTACTGAGTTGGTTGATTTTGCTAATGAATTTGCTAAAAACCTTCGTAAAACGGTGGTTCCTTCCAACGACGTTGCCGGGTTCATAGGGAATGGCCATTTTATGCGCGATGCGTTATATGGATTGAGTGAAGTTGAGCGCTTATCGAAAGATATGCCCCTGCATGAAGCCATTTATACTATTGACAAGACTACTCGTGATTTCCTGATGAGGCCCATGGGGATCTTCCAGCTCATCGATTACGTAGGACTGGATGTGGTACAGTTTATCCTTCGGGTTATGCAGCCGCGTATGCAAGGGGAAAAACTACATTCCTTACTCCTGGACGAACTGGTTCTGAATGGAGTTAAAGGCGGACAATTCAGCGATGGAAGCCAGAAAGATGGTTTATTCCGGTATGTAAAAGGTAAACCGGTTGCAGTAATCAACAAGGACGCGAATGAATACCTTGACATATCCTTGTTCAATGGAGCCCGTGATAGCTGGATAGGTGAAATGCCGGCCTCCGTTTTACCCTGGAAAAACCTCGTGAAACTGGCCGATAAGGAAACCTTTCTTTCTTCCTGTTTCGGAGCCCTCAGAACAATGAATACCCCTGGGGCAAAGCTTTCTGTTGCCTTCGCACAGAATTCCCGGGATATCGCCCGAAAACTGGTGAAAGATGGAGTTGCGTTTTCCGAGAAGGATGTAAACACCGTGTTACTCACCGGTTTCTTTCATGCCTATGGCCCAATAAACGATTTTGTTTAACGTATCCCGGACAAATCTGGCTGAATCAGCAAGATGAGATATGTCCGGCAGAAATAAGTAATTAACAGGAAGATTATTCTGGCAGTTAAATGCTATTTAAAGCCAACAAGTTTTACTAAGGGAAAGAATCAGATCATGACCAATCTTCGCAAAAAAGTATATATGGCAGCCGGGTACAACACCATTTCGATGGGAACCGGCCGCAAGGAATTCAATCCAAGGACTGCCCGCCCGGGTATTGAACATTACATGAAAGAAGCTGGTCAGGCCACTTTGAGCCAGATAGGCGGGGCTGTTAATGTTGATGAAGGGGTGGTTGGAAATTTCATGGCAGCCCGTTTTAACAAACAGGCACATCTTGGAGCCTTCATGCCTATGATTGACAAGGCGCTGCAATTCAAGCCTTCCATAAGCGTTGAAGGTGCCTGTGCATCCGGTGGATTGGCGCTGATAACAGGGATCAAATCCATACTGGCCGAAACGGCAGACACCGTTTTGTGCATCGGTGTGGAGGTCCAAAATTCGGTGAAAGCCATTTACGGCGCCGATATTCTTGCCGGGGCCGGCTGGTTCCAGAATCGTAAAAACGGTCATGCCTATTTTTTCCCCGGACAGTTCAGCGACAGGGCAGGAGCCTATTATGAAAAATTCGGGCGGGAATATACCCGGAAAGGACTTGCCCGCTGGTACCAGAATGCTATCGAAAATGCGCGTCTTTGTCCGACCGCCCAGGAATACCACAATACCATAGCTGATCTGCTGGCAGCCGGGATGACAGACCCTAACCCCAAAGCCTTTACCGATCACCTGAACTATTTCGATTGCTCCAAGGTAAGCGACGGCGCTTCAGCAATAGCCATTTTTTCGGAGGAAGGGTTGAAGCGCAGTGGAATTTCAAAAAAGAATACGGTGGAGGTAGCAGGAGTGGGGCATGCCGTTGAGGATATTACCAAAGATCCGGAAGACCTGACGATCCTTTCAACCATCCGCGAAGCTTCCCGGTTGGCATTGAAATCGGCCGGCAGTACAAAGGAACAACTGGCTACAGTTGAACTGCATGACTGTTTTTCCATTGCCGGAGTGCTAGGCATGGAGGCGCTTGGATTTGCCGAACATGGAAAAGGTGCTGAATTTGTATCTGCAGGGCATACTGCCCGAAACGGCAAAATTCCGGTGAATACTACCGGCGGGCTCATTGGATGGGGCCATCCTACCGGGGCAACCGGAGTTCATATGGCGGTTACTATCTGGGAACAACTCACCGGTCGCGCAGGCGCTAACCAAATATTGGTTCCCGCCGATCGACCTTATGGCATGACCATCAATATGGGCGGCGACGATAAAACAGTAGTCGCAGTTGTCTTTAAAAGGGGGGAATGAGAGCTAAAAGATAGGACGGTTTATCAATACCGGGCATTCACTCATTTATACTTAATTCATTTTTCAAAATCAGGTTTCTCCGACTCATTACTCATTACTCCTTACTCCCTACTCATTACTCCTTACTCCCTACTCCCTACTCCCGTCTCCTTACTTTTATCTTATTACTTTTATCTTTTGTCTTGATTTCCCGGGTGCTTCTTATCCAGATGACCCAAAATATCTCCCATCATATCAATCTGTACCTTCTGAATTTCAAGAAGTTCCTGTTGCTGATGCATGATGAGGTGGTCAATTTTTTCATGAAGGATCCTGATTTCCAGTTCGGTTTTAAGGTTGATCATGTAATCCTTCTTTGACCGTTCCCGGTCTTTCTCCTCTTGTCGGTTCTGGCTCATCATGATCACAGGTGCCTGCATGGCGGCAATGCATGATAATATAAGGTTCAGCAGGATGAACGGGTAAGGGTCAAACCCCGTATTTGCCAGCCAGAAAGCGTTGAAAGCAATCCAGATAACCAGGAAGACGCCAAAGGAAATGATAAATTTCCAGCTCCCTCCAAAGGATGCAACTTTGTCAGCAACCCGCTGCCCCAGTGTAAAAGCCTGGTTATCTTCACCATCCAGTTTATCTGTCAGGGTGGTCTGATCCTTGAGAGAGGTAAGAACCGTATTTTCGAGTTCCGATAATTCACCAACATCTTTAACCAGGTACTCTGAAATGTATTTTTCCCGGTAATGATTCAGTTCACTGATAGAAAGGAATTTATCATCATCAAAAGTCGGGTATTCTTTCTGAATCAGGTTTATAATGGTATGATTGACCGTGCTCCCCGAAATCCTGTCACTGATGGGAAATTCATTCGATGAAATGTCACTGATAAAGGTCTTCATTCTTGTTGATCTATTTTTGCGTATTCTTGTTTTCCGACTTCAATTCTTCAAGGCAGAGTTGTATTTTTTCATTAGTAGCCGGAATTCCGAGTTTGATTTCCCTGCCAGGTCCAGCAACCGCTGAAACCGCGTCCCTGATTGCCATCCAGGCTGAAAGTGACAACATGAACGGGGGTTCGCCCACGGCCTTGCTTCCATGAATGGTGCCCGGGTTTGGCTCTGTCTCCAGCAGCTCAACATTAAAAACTTCGGGTATATCTGCAATCACCGGTATTTTGTAGGTATCAGGGGAATAATTCAGCAGGTTGCCCTTATTGTCATGTTTGATATCCTCAGTGGTAATCCAGCCAAGTCCCTGGATAAAACCTCCACGTACCTGCCCCAGGTCAATTTCGGGATTAAGGCTGTTACCTACATCGTTGATTATATCGGTCCTGGTGAGATGGGTATAACCGGTAAGAACATCCAGTTCAACCTCCGAAACGGCCATCCCGAATGCAAAATAATAAAAGGGATTTCCCCGGCCTTTTTCTCTATCCCAGTGTATTCCGGGTGTACGGTAATAGCCGGTAGCGCTGAGACTTACCTGTTTCAGGTAGGCTGTTTTTATCAGCGATTTAAAGGAGATTGAGATATCAGGATTTTCTTTCCAGATTACCTGATTATTAACAAAATGCAGGGAAACAGGTTCAATTTTAAAGCCGGTTGTTTCATTCAGAACATCTGAAGCTACCAAAGCAAGTCTTTCTTTAAGTTTGTTAATTGCAATACTTATTGCCATTCCATTCAAATCGCTGCCGGAGGAAGCTGCTGTTGCAGAAGTATTTGGTACTTTACCGGTACTTGTTGCTTCAATTCGAACATAGTTGGCTGAAATTCCAAATTCTTTTGAGGCAATATGCTTCATTTTCGTATGAAGGCCTTGCCCCATCTCAGTTCCGCCATGATTCACATTAACGGTTCCATCCTGGTAGATATGCACTAACGCCCCGGCCTGGTTCAGGAAACTTGTAGTAAATGAGATCCCGAATTTCACAGGTGTTAAGGCTATTCCCTTTTTAATGAATTCATGCTGCCTGTTAAAATCATCAATTTTCTTTCGTCTTGCCAAATAATCCGACGAAACCATAATCTTTTCATATATCAGAGGGAGCCGGTTGTTAACTACCTCTTTTCCATAATGAGTGTAAGCGCATTCCCCTGAAGAATAAAAATTAAGGTGGCGAACCTCTGTTGGGTCCTTACCCAGTTTGCGTGCAATGGTATCTAGAATATACTCGGTAACCGCCATACCCTGTGGACCGCCGAATCCACGGAATGCCGTATTAGATGGAAGGTTGGTGCGACAAACCTGTCCCGTAACAAGGATATTCGGGATATAATAGGCATTATCCACATGGAACAGGGCACGCTCCAGTATGGCCCAGCTCAAGTCGGTGGCTGCTCCACCGTCGCTGAACAAATGAATGATTGTAGCAAGAAGTTTCCCGTTATCATCAAACCCGGCTTTATACTTGCCCAGGAATGGATGGCGTTTCCCGGTGTATTTCTGGTCCTCGTCGCGGGTGAACCGTATTTTTACGGGCCTGTTGGTTGCTTTTGCAAGGAGGGCAGCCCATGCTGCAATGTGGTTTGCCTGGGTCTCTTTTCCTCCGAAAGCTCCGCCCATTCTCTTTACGTCGACAGTAACCAGGTTCCGGCTTATTCCGAGAACTTCAGCCACAACTGCCTGGGTTTCCGAAGGATGCTGGGACGAGCTGAATACGGTCATTTCATCATTCTCGCCAGGAATACAAAGACTGGCATGTGTTTCAAGGTACCAGTGTTCCTGGGCCCCTGTTTCGAGCTCTCCTTGAATAACGTTTTGACAGTTCTCAAACATTTTTTCCGGATCACCCCTGAGAATAACTCTTTCGGGTCCGAAAAAGGATTTTTTTGCAATGGCAGTCCTGATATCAAGAACAGGTTCGTATGACTCCGTTTCAAAGATAATTTGGCTGGAAGCTTTGCGGCCAGCCTCAGGAGTTTCAGCGGCAATCAGACAAACAGCCTGCCCGATAAATGAAAGTTCGGAATCAGCAAGGCAGGGTTCGTCATGAATTACTGGCCCCATCTGGTTTTCGCCCGGGATATCCTTCGATGAAATAATAGCATGAACCCCAGGAGTTTTCCTTGCCTGCTCACAATCGAGCCGCAGTATCCGGCCGCTTGCAACCGGGCTGAAAACAACCTGTCCGTAAAGTATGCCTGATGGCTCAGCAATATCGTCAATAAAAACAGCCTGCCCGGTAACATGCGAAAATGCGCTCTCATGTTTCAGCCAATCACTTGAATTCTCTGCCAGTTTATCCATTGTTTACGGCAATTTCATTGGTTTCCACAAATAGTTTCATAAGCAGGTTCCGCGCAAAGATGTTGCGTGCTTCTTTACCTGAACGGGCATCGGAGATAGGCGAGAAGTCGGACGCCAGCAGGAGGGAAGCCTCTTTGACTATTTCCGGTGTCCACAATTTTCCTGAAAGCCATTTTTCGGTCTTTAATGCTCTTGCCGGCCGATCGGCCATTCCGCCGTAAGTAAGTATTACTTTATTTATTTTGTTCTCTTTTGAAAGGTCAAGCATGGCTGCAAGGCTCACTGTGGAAATATCCAGCTCCTTACGTTTCGAAACCTTATAGAACCTGAAAAGGGAATTGGCAGGTGGTTTGGGTATATATACCGATCGGATGATCTCATCAAGTAACATGGCAGTTTGCCGGTAAGCGGTTATGAATTGTTCGACGGGCAGCGTTCTTCGTCCTTTGATATTTTCCAACTCAACGGCAGCATTCAGCGCCATTAAAACAGGAAGTGTATCACCAATAGGGGAGGCAGATGCAATATTTCCACCCAACGTCGCCAAATTACGAATCTGGTGAGAAGCAAATACACGAAATACCTCGTCGAACATGGGAATTTTATCAACTGACAATTGCCAGAGATCTTCTATTGGCATTCCGGAACCGATCGTCCAGCCATCATCATCTTCAGTAAAAAACTTTAGTTCATCTATACCCGAAATATCAAGTATTTCAGGAAGGAATTCAAACTTTTTGCTTTGCCTGACAGCAATGTCTGTTGCACCTGAGGCGATAACAGCATCTGGACGGGAGAAGCGAAGTTGCAACGCTTCCTTTAGACCGGATGGCTTCAGGTAGGTTTGTTTTCCACTTTTAATTGACAAGGATTGGTTTTGAATAGACAGCAGGGAATCCAGGACCATTTTCTCATTTTCGCTGAAATGATCCTCGTGATTTGACTCCAGGGTTTTGATCGCCACCTCGAGAATGGGCTGATATCCAGTACACCGGCAAAGATTTCCGCTGAGTGCACGGATGGCATTATCGCGGGTTGGCTCCTGGCGGCTCTTGAAAAGCTCAAAGAGCGACATTACAATTCCAGGCGTACAGAAACCGCATTGACTCCCGTAATGATCCACCAGGAGTTGCTGTACAGGATGCAGGTTTTGTCCCCGGGCAAGGCTTTCAACCGTAATGAGCTGTTTGCCGTGCAGCCAGGGCAGGAAAACCAGGCATGAATTGATTGCCCTGTATTTCAACTTTTTATGACCATCAGGGACAGCTACCACCACGGTGCAGGCTCCGCAATCGCCTTCGGCACAGCCCTCCTTTACTCCTTTATAACCGTGCCGTGACCGCAGGAAATTCAGGATCGTAGTGGTTGGCTGGAAATCGGCATGGTTGCTCAGATCAACTTCAAAGGGAGTATTGTTCAGGAGAAACCTTACTGTAGAGTTCTGTAAACTCATAGAATTGCAATTAATTTCAGGTTCAAAAGTCTTGTAAAACTAAGGATTTCCTTGAAAAATACGTAAAGTAATGAGGGAAAAACCAGAATATTGTTTGATGCGGGATTGCTCTCAAACAGTTGTGAATAAAAAAAGCCTCCTGGTATGGGAAGCTTTTCAAGAAGAGGTATCAAGCGGACTCGAACCGCTGTACACGGTTTTGCAGACCGTTGCCTAACCGCTCGGCCATGATACCGTTTAGACGGTGCAAAAATAGGAATATTCCCTTAATTGACAACAACAAATTCTTATTGGGCTTTTGTATAGAACTTTAAGCAATCCGGGCAAAGGCAACTGCTGTACTTTTCTTCGATAATTTCAAGGTTTTCCACAGGCACATCGTAATCATAACACCAGCATCTGGGGGAGGTACTGCATAAAAATTCATTTCCGCAGCGAGGGCATTTCTTAGTCTCAAAATTGCGGTTTTCAGGTAAAGGCATAAGGGGCAATATGTTTTTGATGGATGAAAGTATTGCACAGGAATTAAAGATACAAGACAAAAGTAAAAAGACAAAAGGATCAGAATGA
>JANXXZ010000366.1 GCA_025350385.1 Bacteroidales bacterium | reverse complement strand
CAATTCTGCAAACTGATCCGAATCCGCATGATTATATCAATGCCGGTCATGTGGAATTTTGTTTGCATAATAAAACCAAGGCTATGGAATACTACCGGGCAGCCTTGTCGGACGATGAAATTAGTTTTGCGAAATTTGGTGAAATCATGGCTTTCGACAGTGAGTTCCTGATTGCCAGCGGGGCCAGCGCCGATGAATTCCCGATGATATCGGATTATTTACGCTATCAGTAAATTCCTGTAAGATCAAAAAAAATTTTAAATATTAAATCCTCCGGTTGTATCTTGCGACAAAACAGTGTATTAATTGTTACTTTTGGAGACTAAATTAAAAACTGTGAAGAAGTTTCTCTACCTTATCTCATTCCTTGCTTTCGCGGCTACAACATTTGCACAGATACCTAATGCAGGATTTGAAAACTGGACCAGCATGACCGGGTATGATCTTCCTGACTTATGGGGCAATTTAAACCCATCTACCGCTTCAACAGGTGTATTTACAGCAATCAAAGGGACATCCGGCCCGGCTTCAGGCGCTTTCTATATTAAACTTACAACCAAGGACGCAGGAGGTTCTATTAAACCGGGTCTGATAGTGAGTGGCCTGCTTGATCCTGTCACCTTGATGCCATTGTCGGGATTTCCCTATACTTCGCGCCCTGAGAAACTCACTGGAAAATGGCAACATATGGGATATGGCGCCGATGCTGCTACAATTTCAGCCTGGCTTACTAAATGGAATTCTGTTTCTCATATGCGTGATACAATTGCCTCCTTGAGCGCAACCGCTGCCGGGATGCTTCATACCTGGGGGAGTTTCAGTTTCCCTTATAGTTACTCAAGTTCATCCAATCCCGATACTGCTGTGGTAATGATTTCATCGAGTGGCAAACTGCCTGTAAAAAACAGTTTTATCTGGATTGATGACCTGGCTTTTGACGGTACTGTTACCGGCATTGAATCGGGGAAATTGGTTTCAACTATGTCAGTATTCCCAAATCCGGCCTCTGATATTGCAAACATCAGGTTCAACAGTTCAAAAACTGAACAAGCCGCTATCAGGCTGCTTGATAATATCGGGAATCTCGTTTATCAATCGAAGGAAGATATTTCGGCAGGGCCTAATCAACTAACTGTAAATTTGGAATCAGAGAAAATTCATTCAGGGATTTTCTTCCTCCAGGTCAGCACATCCGAGGGTACTGTTACCAGAAAACTGGTAGTCAGAAAATAACTAACTGGGATATCTTCTTTAAACATAAAAAAGCAGGTCAAGAACAAGCCTGCTTTTTTAGTTGGAGTCTTTTGCCAACGGATTCTACAAAAAACACCATGATCTGTTATTTTGGATTCCTTACAATTACTTTTTGAGTATAGTAATTTCCATTCACCTGGATCCGGATAAAATACATTCCATCACTCACCTGGCATGGAAAAGTTGTCGATACAGCCTGAGGTCTGTATTGAAATAACTCTTTACCGGTGGCATCAATCAGGATAAAGCTGCTGATAGATGATTTTGCCTCTATTTTCAAATACCCGTTAGTAACGGGATTCGGGAAAATTCGAAATGGATTAGCAGTAGTTTTTTCTATACCAACATTTGAATCGCATTCAAGCATAGCTTCCCAGCCGGGGGCATTGACGGATGAATTAGAATGGAACTCAAATGTAAGCGCTCCCTCTGAATTAGTGGATAGAAATGCCGGTGGCAATGTGCTTCCGCAAAATGTTCCCATAAGGGTTGAAGAGGTATTGGTACCATCATATACTTTAAGCCAGTCATTCGGACAATCAACTCCTGATTCAATATCAAATGAAATGAAGGTTGCTTTCATCCGCTTTGTCGGTTCAGCAGGTAAAAAGGTGATAATGGAAGACTCATCGTTTGAATAACTGTTGCCTGGGCCGCCGGAATCGAAGAATAGCGCATCACAAACGGTATAGCTCTGATTTACCATGAGATACCATTGCTTTACATCAATATAATCCTGCCGTATAACAGAATCAATCGATCCTGGCCTGGTAACCACAAGTTTAACGGCATATTTACCGGGTTGGGAATAGGTTACTACTGGGTTTGCTTCGCTGGAAACGGATGGAGTCCCGCCTTCGAATTCCCAATGCCATGTTTGAGGATATCCTGCTGACCTATCCGCAAAATGAACTGTTGCACCTACCGGTATCATTGAGGTGTCTGAGGTAAAATTGCTTGCAAGCCGGCCATCATATAATGGTACGTTCAGAATCAATTTCTGGTGATCAGCAACCTGCACCGGAAAAGTCTTGGAAATATATCCGGCCGATGAAAAAGTAACATTATACAATCCTGCTTTAAGCAACCGGTGATAATCACCTACAGCCGGGTCAGTATTAACCTGGGAACTGTCAATATCATGGCCGAAAATAAAAACCCGGGCATTCAGCGGCTGACCACTCATCGAGTCGGTAACCAGGCCATTGATACCGTAAGTGCTTTCTTCAAGGAAATTAAGGAAGGACCTGTAATTGTAATTCCAATGATTCAGTAGCTGATTTGTGGGTAATAATTTAGTGGCTGATATTTCAACAGTAACTTCCCTGCAATTCCGGAAGTAATTCATATAATCCTGGCGTCCGCCTGTTATGGTATACCAAGCGTAACCATTGGTGATACCGTTATTATAATTACTCATATAGGTTGCCGGTGCATTCACATGAACGGTATCAGCGTATTCGCGGCTCACATAAACCCACCAGGCATTATCGGCAGTTAACCGTGACCATGTATCCCATGGATAATTAACTACTTCTTCTCCGCCATGAAAATTGGCTGACATTGTGAAGTGGTGCAGGACTGCAAAATTCATGAAAGCCACTGTTTCAGGTTGCCAGGCATTGCCATCGGGATGTGAACCGGCCTGTGGATCAGGATAGTTACGGTTTAGATCAACATTGTTGGCATTGTATCGTGTAGCGCCATTCACACTGTTATTACCGCCATGATAAGTACCGTCAGGATTTGCAAGCGGGTTGATATAAATTTCCATGTTGTTCACCATGTCAGTAATTCGCTGGTCTATTCCGTAATTACTGAGCAGGTAATCAATCAGATGAAGCATTAGCACATACCCGGTGGTTTCATCACCGTGTATGGACGAAGTATAAAGAAACTCGGGTTCATTTTCCTGTACATCAGGATTATCAGTGATTTTCAATGCAAGCAGTTTTCTTCCACTGGCCAGGGTGCCGATTGTAATCAAACGGCAGATATCAGGATGATCCGTTACAAACTGCGCCATGATGGATTCATAGGCAGGGTAGGTAGGGTAATAATTCCATGTAAGTACCTGGCGCGGATCGTCGGTCATGTTGACCGTTTCATGTTCCGATGGAACGGCCAGTACTTCAAAATCAATATTATGTTTGAGGAAATTATCAAATTCTTTATGGTTGGCATAGGCAAAAACCAGGCTGCCCTTAACATTGTCGATTGAAATGGTATTGGTAAGGATTGTGGCATCGTCGGGTTTTATCGCGTTAAATCTGAAATAGACTTCACCACGCTGATCCAGTTGTAACCTTGCTTTTTCGAGATTAGTTGTTGCATTCTGTGAAAACAAGTTAAGGACAATAAGGAGTCCGAAAAGAAGGGAAAATAGTTGTTTCATAGGTCTTTGAGAAGATTGAACTTACAAAGTCATTTATTTAACAGGTTCAAGTTCCAGCATTAAACTTGAAATCAGATTATAAATTGGTTTTTCCACTTTTACGAGAGGCAAACGTAAGTTGTTTGAGATAAGACCTTTAATTTCAAGGGCGGCCTTGATCCCTGCGGGATTACCATCAATAAAAAGGGCTTTTATGAATTCGGTAAGTTTGTAATGGATTTCCCTGGCTTTTTTGAAATCTCCTTTTAAACCAGACTGAACCATTTGTGAGAATTCAGCAGGATAGACATTTGCCAGTACTGAGATAACACCATCGCATCCCATTGCAATCAATGGTAAGGTAAGTAGGTCGTCGCCTGAAATTACCAGAAATTCTTTTGGTTTCTGGCGGATTATATCCATAATCTGTTCCATATTTCCTGATGCTTCCTTGATCCCGATGATATTATCAAAATCTTTGGCCAACTGCAATGTGGTTTCTGCTTTCATATTAACGCTGATAATCCTGATGTACAGGAAAATGAACCCGAGTTTCTTTATACTTCGTCCATACACGGTGATGAA
>JANXXZ010000365.1 GCA_025350385.1 Bacteroidales bacterium | reverse complement strand
GTGGTCGGGCGGTTGTTATGACCCTTACTTTCGGTATAATCAGTGGCTAAATTCAGATTTGCCTTCAGGTTTTGGATAAAAGGAATTTTATAATCCAGTTGTAAACTCCCGATAAACCTTTTGACATTCGATTTGTTATCGACTTCCATCAATTGCTCAACCGGGTTGGGTGTGCCAAGGCTGGCGTTATAATTGACCCATTGGTAATACCCGTTGCTTTCGGTATTGCCATCGAGCACAGGCTGGGTTGGATCCATGCTAATTGCTGATCCGATTGCCCCGGCATCACCAAAATTGTTGTCAGTACTCATGCCTTTGGCATTGACACTCACTTTTAAATCTTTATGGAAGAATGTAGGATCAAGACTTACTGATCCTGTCACCCGCTGCATGTCAGTGTTCTTTAATATTCCGTTCTGATCGGTATAGCCCACGGAAACGCGATACGGCATTGTTTTGGTTGAACCGGCGACGCTCAGGTTATGATCCTGCGAAACGGCAGTACGGAAAATTTCCTTCTGCCAGTTGGTGTTCTGGTTTCCAAGTTTCATAAAACTTTCGGGACTGAACAAATCCTTGTGGTCCAGGGCAATCTGCCTCATTTGATCACCGGAATACACATCCAGGAATTTTACTGCAGAAGCAATGGAAGTATTCCCGTCATAGGTTATTTTCAAAGGAGTGCCGACACTTCCCTTTTTAGTAGTTATAAGAATTACACCATTTGAAGCCCTTGAGCCATAAATAGCAGTAGCCGAAGCGTCTTTCAGGACTGTAAAAGTCTCAATGTCGTTCGGGTTGATAAATGAAAGGAAGTTAGAGCTGCCTGCTACGTTACTGTTATCGAGAGGAATACCATCGATAATAATTAACGGATCGTTGGAAGCATTCAATGACGAGCCACCCCGGATACGGATAGTTGCACCGCTGCCAGGAGCCCCGCCGGAAGTAGTAATTACCACACCGGCGCTTTTCCCAACCAGCAGATCCTGCGGGGAGGTAATGGCGCCTCTGTTAAAGTCTTTTGAGCCAAGGGTGTTGATTGATCCCGTGGCATCTGATTTCTTTACCTGGCCGTAACCGATAACCACTACCTCGCTGAGGCTGGTTGAAAGCTGGCTTAATACTACATTAATGATCCTTTGGGCGCCGACAAGAATCTCCTGGGGGTTATGCCCAACATAGGTAAAAACCAATGTAGAACCAACGTTGGCATTGAGGGCGTAATTCCCGTCGATGTCGGTTACTGTTCCATTGGTAGTACCTTTGATAAGTACTGTAACTCCCGGAAGGGTATTACCATCCGCGGCGCTGGTGACTTTTCCCGTTATTTTAACCTCCTGTGCAAATGCCTGAACAGCAAATGTCCAAATGAGGAAAAGAAACAGGACTTTTAAAGAAATTAATTGTCTCTTCATAGATCTGGCTTTCTTGTGGTTAAACAATTGTTTATTTATAGATAAATTGAGGGTGAATTTCCGGGACTTAAAGGTAGTGAAATAAAGAGAAATACCTGCATTTGAAGCATAAAATTGACTATTTCAACCCCAAAACTATAAAATAAAAAATAATTATAACTATCTATATTAATGAATTTTAAACAATATGAAATAATTATTTCTGGAATCGTTACCGCAAACGATTGCAAAGGAAAAAAATGTTAAAACTTTTTATAATTATTTTTATCTCATCCTGTTATTACTGGTGCAACAACTTTATCTGTATCCCCACTTAATAACAAGTTAAATATAAATTTTAAAACTTACTAAAATTATTTAGAAATAGGACCTGAATAAATGGGTTGATCGACTTGCTGATTATTTATTAAGATGAGTGATTCCTTTTCCTTAAATCCGGGATAAATATGTACCAAAGGACAGGGAACGTGAAAAGATACGGAAGGATAATCAGGAAGAAAAAAAGGGAGGTAGATTTTGATATCCGGAATCAGACTTTTATCTTCGGATAATAGATTTTGGGCTTCTGTCTTTCGATCATTCATACACTATACTTCACCATCGTATTCAGTTCTCAACAAATTTTATATTCAGTGCGATCTCTAAAAAATTCCTATCTTTAGCACAAACTGTCAGGCAACAAGATGAACAAACCAACTACTTTTACTATCAAAGATATTGCCCGGAACCTTGGGGTATCCATATCAACTGTTTCACGGGCACTGAAGGATCATCCTGACATAAGTTCTGAAACCAAATTGTTGATTAAAGCTTATGCGGAGCAGGTAAATTACCGCCCTAACGTACTGGCTCTGAGCCTGAGGAGGCAGAAATCCAACACCATCGGACTTATTATACCAGCCATTGTTCATCATTTCTTTTCGTCAGTAATTAGCGGTATTGAAGACCTTGCCTATAAAGAAGGATACAACCTGATTATTTGTCAGTCGAATGAGAACCAGCACCGGGAAGCGATTAATCTGCAAACCCTTATCGATCATCGTGTGGACGGTATACTGGTATCGTTAAGCAAAACCACGCAGGGGTTTGATCATTTCAGGGAAGCAATTGATAATGGGATACCCCTGGTGTTTTTTGACAGGGTTTGTGAAGAACTTGAAAGTGATAAGGTTATAACTGATGATTTTGAAGGCGGGCGGATCGCGACCAATCACCTGATTAGCCGCGGATGCAAGAATATTATTCACCTGGCGGCACCGCAGCACTTAATGATCGGAAAAAAAAGACGGGATGGCTATTGCGAAGCGCTTAAAAGCCATAACCTTGAAGTACGAGAAGACCGTATCCTTAAATGTGATACTCCCGAGGAGGTTCAAACCTTACGAAACCACATCCTGAATCTTGCTCCTGATATCGATGGAATTTTTGCCGTAAACGACAGTACAGCCATAGCTGCTATCCAGATACTGCAGAAAAATGATTACAAAATTCCTGAGGATATCGCGGTAATGGGATATGGTGATGGCCCAAATGCAACCATCATTTACCCGGAATTAACTACCGTGATCCAAAAAGGATACGAAATGGGACGTGAGAGTGTAAAATTGCTATTACAGCGTCTTAACAATCCTGCAGCTGATATTCATTACCAGACTAAATCCTTCAAGCCTGCACTTAAGATAAGACAATCAGCCTGATCAGGGGACAATTACTTTTTTTACGGTTTCATTATTACCAACTTTCACTTTAATGAAATAGAGTCCCTTTGACTCCGGTTTCCATTGCAGTTGGAGGTTATTGTGCATGGAGCCGCTAAATAAAGAACCAACCTTCATTCCCTGAATTGAATAAACTGTGACCAGGCAATCGGATGTCCCGGGATGATTAACGACAATTTTACAGAAATCCGTCACCGGGTTAGGATATACTTCCATCATGATGTTCGACTCATCTAGCCGCGAAATCCCATAGGGATTCGCCACCTTTTGAGTCATATAAAGCCGGGCTTCACCAGCATTCAGATTGACTCCCGCATTTACATCGCTAACTACCAATGAATCCCCTGTCAGATAGTCAAACCAGATTCCTGTGGAGAAAAATGATGGGGTGATAATTCCCGCAGTAAGGCCGAAATTACCAAGGACTACTGCCGCAATTGTATCATTGTGCAACCTTATCTTCTTCATAAATCCGGTAACATCAAGGCTTATATCGGTTGTTTTGAAGACAGGGTTTTCGTTACGAAGCCTAATGAGTGATGTATATGTATTATACAGGTGTACACGTCTGTTTTGGCTCATGTAGTCCCAACGTGGTGGTTTATTATCAAGCCTTGAAGCAGAAGTACCGCTTGGCCAGTTAATTGAATAATCGTACCCCCTTTCACCGAATTGCCATATCATTTTAGGCCCGGGGATCGTAAAGAAAAAGGTTGCGGCCAGCGCAGCACGGTTCAAAGCTGTTGTAGTATCGCGAATCGAATAGTTTCCCAGCGAATTACCCGCCGAAATACATCCGAACATCTGCCTTTCTTCATCATGACTTTCCATATAGCTTACCAGGCCCGGTTCAGCCCAACCTCTTGAAGTATAAGCGCCCCATGAAAAATCACTGTTCGAAATGTCTGCTTTAGCGGCTCCAGTATAATTGTAATTAATATTCCCCCAGAGTAACATCCCTTTGGATGCCAGAACTTTTTCCTCCGAATTATCGGCAAAATGCTCAAGAATCAACCGGGCGGCAGGCTTGGTTGCAATAATAGTATCGTAATAGGCAGAGAGGATATTAATACGTGACTGATCATATTGCCCCCACAACCCAACATTGCCAAGGGTATTTGTCTGGGTAAATCCTTTAGATAAGTCAAAACGATAACCGTCAAACTTAAACTCCGTAAGCCAGTATTTCAAGATACGGCTGACATAATATTTAGAATCAGGTGACTCATGATTAATATCAAACCCCACGTTATAGTCATGTTTCGGGATCGGGTTATAATAAGGACTCGTGGCTGAAGGCCGGTTATTGACCTGGTCCCAGTACAGCAATACATAAGGGGATGAACCGAACGCATGATTCAGAACAATGTCATCGATAACGGCAATTCCCATTCCATGACAGGCATCAATGAATTCCTTCAATTTATCGGCTGGCCCGTAGTATTTATCTACAGCAAAATAGTAATTCGGGTTATATCCCCAGCTTAAGTTTCCCTCGAATTCGCCGACCGGCATTAATTCAATAGTATTGATACCTAATCGCTTCAGGTATCCGAGCGTATCAATTACCGACTGGAACGTATGCTCTGATGTGAAATCGCGGATCAGCAACTCATAAATAACCATATCGGTTACTGCCGGGGGAGTAAAGGTGGTATTTTGCCAATTGTATGCTGTCTGGCCCGTCTGGAGTACCGTGGCTCTCCCGGTTGTTTTACCTGCAGGATAAGGAATTAATCCAGGATACGTACTGTTATTGATATATTGGTCGTCGTATGGGTCGCTGACTTTATGAGCATAGGGGTCCCCGATTTTGATGCTGCCATCGACAAGGTACTGGTAAATATATTCCTTTCCCTTAATAAGGTTATTGATCTGTATCCAGTAACGCTTCCCGTCAGGGGTCCGCTTCATGTAATAAGAGGTATCGGGCATCCAGTTATTAAAATCACCGATCGCAAATACAAACTCCTTCAGGGGAGCATACAGGCATAAAATCACTGTGTTATCACCGATGTAGTTAATCCCTTCGGTGATGCCTGCAGGAAGAGGGACTACGGTAACAGGAGGACGCACAAAATAGTAAAAGGAGTCGGCAACAATCTTGGTACTGTTTTTTGCCTCCGCTCTGACAAGGAAGAGTCCATAGCCGGCGGGAGTTATATCCTGGGTAATGGACGTACCGGTCGTAGTGGCAATACGTTGTCCACCGGAAAATAAAATGGTAGTATCCGCCATAAAGGATGAAACGATTACGGTAAAAGGCTGATTGAGTTGGGCAAAAATCAGATTCTGATCAGGGTTGGTAATTTTTACACTTAGGCCCGATGGATACACATCATAAAAAATATCAGCCCCACCAGTATCCTTGCCTTCAAGCCAGCTACCACTTACCTGAACACCTGAGCGAAACACGAAAGCCATTTTCAGGATCTGCTCCGAAGCCGGAACTGCATAATATTGGCGGATAGAAGGTCCGATGACCAGTTTCCATTTGTTGTTGCCAAGACTGGTGAGTTTGCAATCAGGGATATTTATGCCCCATCCTGCTTTCACATATTTCCAGTCGGCTGAACTGGTACTCAGGTTTGTAATCACACCTGTATGAGCATATACATCTCCTGTATAACCTGCAAGCCCGCCGCTTCCCTGGGTGGCATCAAAAACGACTTCAACTCCATCCATGTCAGTTGGCAAGGGAGGTGTTACCACTATCACCTGGCTGAGAACACTACTTATTGATAGCAGTAGTGAAAGCGCAATTATCAGAAATCTGTTGTTCATTTGATTTGTTATTTATATCTAAACCCTTTCCCTGCAAAGAAAGGAATGCCTGGTTCCATTTTCTGCCAATGCTTGAGATTGAATTTTAATTTTACCGGATTTAAGGTTGGGGAGTTCTCCTTTTACGGCATTTCAACCCGGGGGCTGGTTTCAGCAAACTGCCAATTCCAAAAAGTCAATCCTTCAGTATTTGAATTCGAAGCCGGCACAAAGATAATAGAAAGCGCAGGTTAATTTAATAATTGATAAATCACTGCCTCGTATGGCTTCAGTACTCCATTTACAGATGGCTCTGTATAATTGCCAATGATCGGGGACGATTTGCCCAGGTCAAATCCTGTATCCGCAACTGAGATTTCTTGTGTGAAATTAAGCAGTATCAATAATAGTAATCCCCCGCAAGATTAGAGGAGAGAATTTAATTGTGAAATAAATTGAAACGGACAGCCAGTTCAATGTATTTTGTTTATTTCAGCAAGTAGGGCAGAATTATCCTTTTCCAGATGGCATATCCTTCCGGCTTCATATGAAGACGGTCATCAATAAACAGTTCTTCCCTTGGGTTGCCGACAGCATCAACCATCAATGGATACACATCAATAAAACCTGACCGTTTTTGTTTTTTCAGGAATGCTTTTATTTGCTTATTTGCTTCAATTACTTTGCTCTGAATATGTTTACGGCTTGGACTGGGTTTTATGGAAACATAATCAATTGTTGCACCGGGAAGGTTTAACCTGATAATGGCAAACAGGGTTTTAAATCGTTTAACCACATCAGCGGCCGAAACCGAATCGGAAGATGCGAGGTCGTTTTCGCCGCAATAGATCACAACCTGTTTTGGCTGGTATGGAAGAATTACATCGTACGCGTAGCGGATCACATCCACGAGGGTGGATCCGCCAAATCCGCGGTTTACGATGGGATAGCCCGGGAAATACTTGTTCACATCATTCCACATCGCAAAGGAGGAACTTCCCACAAACAATAAAGAGTGTTTGGGAACTGGCTGAACGGAATCCAGTTTTTTAAAGGCAACGATGTCATTCCAGAATGGCGGGGTTGTTTGTGCAACACTGGTTACGTGGAATACCGCTAAAACCAAAGCAATTATGATGATCTTTTTCATTTCTGATTTTATAAGTTAAATTGCATTGGTTGAATCGATTCTAAAAAGCATAATCTCAATATTATCAATAGTCATTTCATACTAAAGGATTTCGTAGTAAAAGGTTCTCGCAGAGTGGCGCAGAGTCTTCGCGCAGAGTGGCGCAGAGGTTCAGTGTGTTAGTCTGTTCACTATTCACTGTATACACTCCCCTCTCAAGATGGTTTTCTTACTCTCAGGATCCGGACTGTTCAGGATCTCAGCTAAGATTTCCTTCTTTTCAAAATGACAAACAAAAGTTACATGATGCGGGCTTTCAACATAGCGAAGAACCATTTCCAGGGTATTTTGGTCTTTCCAAACATAACTTCCGGCCACCTTAAAAGCCGGCAGTCCTGCGAACAAAGCCTTTGACATGGAGAACAAAGTTGGGCCCGCCATGAATGTTTCGCCTGTTTTCCAGGAACCTGATCCAAAAGAGAATGAATAATCAGCTGTATCTGTTTTCATAGTCAGATAGCCTGTTTTATCCTTAAACTTTATTTTCATGGTTTTGATATTCCTTTTATTCGGTTCCATTACATAAGTCTTATCCGGAATTTGGTTTGCATCAGCAATCAGGTTGCTTCCTGCCGGCAATGGAAGGGCAAGCGATGAAAGCTTTTGTCTGAGGTTAACCTGCATATTTGTATTTTCTGCTAATTTCCCCGGATTCATGGCAGGAAGGAGGTACTTCCATACCAGGCTAATTTCATCCTGCAGGTCAAAGGCTTCGGCAGTAATAGCAATTACCGCATCCTGGTCGGGCATTACAATCATGAACTGGCCATAAGCACCATCGCCCCTGAAGGCATTGTGCCGGCATCGCCACATCTGGTAGCAGTATCCCTGTTCCCAGTCGCTGGAATCCCTTCTGGATTGAGTTATATTGGGATTCTGGATGATTTTAAGGGAAGAGGCTTCCTCAATCCATGTTGCAGGGATTATTTGTTTACCCTTCCACATTCCTTTTTGCAGGAAAAGCTGCCCGAATTTGACCAGGTCTTCCGTTTTTAACCTTAGGCCCCATCCGCCCGTATTGATGCCCCGGGGATCAACCTCCCAATCCATTCCTTGAATGCCTAAAGGTTCGAAAAGTCGTGGCGTCAGGTACTCAATTTCTTTCTGCCCGGTTACTTTCTGGATAATGGCCGACAACATGTAAGTAGCCATCGAATTGTACAAAAACTTCGTTCCTGGTTTATTTACCATAGGCAAAGCCAGGAATGCCTTCATCCAATTGTCGGTTGCAACTATATTAAATGAAGGATCCGGGTCCTGTCCAACCGACATGGTCAGCAGGTCCTTAATTTTAAGCTCTGCTAAAAACGGGCTGATGGAATCGGGTAATTCGCCCGGGAAAAAAGAAATTACTTTATCATTAACGATCAGTCGCTTTTCGCTTATGGCAAAACCGATAGCAGTAGCAGTGAAGCTCTTACTGGTTGAATACAGCGTTTGCTTCAGTTCGGGCTTATAAGGATCCCACCAGCCTTCGGCAATGACCTTGCCGTGCCTGAGAAACATAAAACTGTGAAATTCATGTTTGCTTGTACTTACCGCTTCAAGGAAATTAATGATGGCCTGGGAAGAAACACCCACGGCCTCGGGAGTACTTCGGGGAAGGGAAACTGATTTCTGGGCCCCGACATCCAGGCTGAGCAGGAGGAAAAGAAGGGTGATGGCATGAGAAACCGGGTTGAATTTCATGGTCAATGAATTAATCCGGTAAATTTAATTAAACAATGGGTTGATGAATGATTTTCTATGAAGAAAGACCGATGATGGTATTCGATTTGCAATTTAGTATCCGCTTAATTTATTTTCATTGAGATTCCTGGTTTACGACTTTTATTGGATACTTTCATGAAGGAGCCTTTAAAGGATTAAAGGAAGGATTGCTGACAGAATCCTATTAGTTCAAATGAATTTCCGTTATAATACTGAACCTGATACAGGAGAAGTTTAATCATATTGATGTTTTGTAATGGAAAACAGATAAATCCCCGCAATTAATCAGCAGTTAAGGCTATGGTTTTCCTGTTTTAATCGTAACTTTATGAACCGAGTTTAAATACTATGTAAACATGAAACGGATTATTATTTCAGCGGTTTCATTGTTAGTATTCCTTCCGTTCAGTTGTAAAAAAGAGAAAGAAGAGAACAAACTCAGCCATAGCTATGCAGGCATACTTACATATGAATATCGCCGTGATTTCCCCGGTTTCAGCAAAGTGTTGAAAATGGATATTGCTGTGGCAAAGAATGGAACCGTGACTTTCGGAACAGGTTCATCCGGCACTTTTTCAGGTGAAGATATATATTATGATGGAGGCAACCCTGCGATGAAACTGAAGGTTGAAGGAACCATTGCCTTCATTTCAGCAAAAGGAGAATACCAGAAAATCAATAATAACGATTGCCTGTTGATCTGGACAAATACAAAGATCGATGGAACTCAATACTTATGGGTTTGGGATAATGACCTGAATGACTGGGTAGTACCACCCGCTGCGCATGAAGTACCATTTGAATTCAACGATGAATATTCTGACGGGCAGATGCAATTTTCAATCGATGAAGCCACCATCAGCGGGCAAAGTATAAAAGCTACGCTTCCTGACATCCAGGGAAACCTGACGTATGGCTACACGCTAAATCTTGTGATGGGTCTTGATAAATGATTAAATGAACCCTCCCAAGTGATATAAGAAACAACCGGCATAAGCAGGTTTTTGATCCGTGAATTAGTTTTCATTATTCCTGGATTTAAAATTTACAGTTCATAAGAAATTGCTTCAACTTTATTTCATAGGTTTGTCTTAATGAATTTCTTCTTCTTCAAAGGGTATTTTTTCAAAGAACTTAATCATTTTTTATATGGCAAAACGTCCTCGCTTAAACTTCTGGCAAATCTGGAACATGAGTTTCGGGTTCCTGGGCATTCAATTCGGGTTTGCACTACAGAATGCAAATGTGAGCCGTATTTTTGAAACGCTTGGCGCCAAAATCGAAAATATTCCCATACTGTGGGTGGCGGCCCCGCTAACAGGGCTCATTGTTCAGCCTATCATCGGGCACATGAGCGATAATACCTGGAACCGTTTTGGAAGGAGACGGCCTTATTTTCTGGCCGGTGCGATCCTGGCTTCGTGCGGACTTTTCATCATGCCTAATTCACCGGCGTTATGGGTAGCTGCCGGGATGCTCTGGATGATGGATGCCAGCATCAATATTTCTATGGAACCTTTCCGTGCCTTTGTTGGTGATATGTTACCCGGCGACCAGCGCACCAGTGGATTTGCCATGCAGAGTTTCTTCATCGGGCTTGGAGCCGTGATTGCTTCCGCGCTTCCTTATATGCTGACCAACTAGTTTGCCATTAAAAACGTAGCTGACCCCGGGATAATTCCCGATTCGGTAAAATACTCCTTTTATATCGGCGGCTTTATCTTTTTCATTGCGGTGCTCTGGACAGTGCTCAAAACAAAAGAATATTCACCTGAACAGCTTGATGAATTTGAACGGCAGGACCATCCGGAACGATTTAATTCTGACGAGGGCCGCAGCGACGAGCAACTTCTGCCCTATAACACATTCCAGCGCCGGGGTTTTATCTGGTTACCAATCGGAATTGTTGTTTGCTTCCTGATCTGGTACTTCAAACTTGCCCTTGAACTTTATATTGTTGGAGGAGGACTCACCGCATTCGGGCTGATGCAGCTTCTTACCACCCAAATGGTGAAAAAAGGGAATATTACAAACGGTTTTGTGACAGTTACCAACGACCTGAACCGGATGCCAAAAACCATGCGACAACTAGCCATAGTCCAGTTTTTCACCTGGTTTGCCCTTTTTGCCATGTGGATTTACACTACCTCGGCAGTTACCAGCCACGTATACGGCACCAACGATACCAGCTCTGAACTCTTTAACAAGGGGGCTAACTGGGTAGGCGTTACCTTTGGAGTATATAGCCTCGTGGCAGCGCTTGTCGCATTCTTACTTCCCGTACTGGCGAAATATACCAGTCGCAAAATTGCACATGCCATTGCGCTCACAGCCGGCGGAATCGGGTTAGCATCCATCTACCTGGTGAAGGACCCGAATATGCTTATCCTTTCAATGGTCGGAGTGGGAATTGCCTGGGCCAGCATCCTTGCCATGCCTTATGCCATCCTTACCGGTTCGCTTCCGCAGAACAAGATGGGAACCTACATGGGAATCTTTAACTTTTTCATTGTGATTCCGCAGCTCCTGGCAGCCAGTATCCTGGGATTTTTCGTAAAAAGCCTGTTTGGAGGAGAGGCAATCTATGCGCTGGTACTAGGTGGGATCTCCATGGTTATTGCAGCGGTTATGGTGCTGTTTGTTGAGGACAAGAATTAGTGTTAAGTCAAAGGTAAAAATGCAAAATGCAAATGTCAAAGATGCTGTAAATCTTGCTGTTGACCGCTATCCGGCTGACAAAGCAGTTTTGACATTTCAGTAGTGTGTTTTTTTAAAAAACTATCCCTGACTGATTTACGCCTGCGATAGATGCAGAAACAGGGGGAAAAGGAGACAAGTGGAAAAGTAGATAATATTGGAAGATGTCTTTACGGTGAAATTGAAATTACTATAGTTCACTGCAAATGGTAATATAAAAACAAGACCTGACTGATCATTCAAACAGTCAGGTCTTGTTTGTTACAACTCGTTTATTTTGATTCCAGCACCCAATAATCCCAGGGTTGCATTCCGATACGATGCTCCAGGCTGTTTAATTTAAATGCCGAATTGCCGAAGATTTCGGTGTACTCACCCAGGACAGATTCATCCTTCAGGGTCAGATCGAATTTTTCATTGCTCAGGTTCAGAATCACCAACACTTTATGCTTTCCTTTCTCACGAACGAAGGATAATACTTTTTTCGGGTTGGAGTTGGCTACTGGTCTGAAAGTCCCGCCATAAGGAGGATTCCACATAGCTTCGTTTCTGTGCTTAAGCGCATTCAGCGCTTTGTAGAATTTCGAGTAATCGGTTGTATTCCAGTCGATAGTATCCTTGACAAAGAACTGCAGCCGCTTATTCAGGCCGGCTTCCTGTCCGCTGTAAATCAACGGAATGCCAGGCAAGGTATAACTAAGAACCGCAAAAACCTTTTCACCTTCCCCAAATTTTTCTTTTGCAGTTCCATTCCAGGAATTTTCATCATGATTGGTGATAAAATTCATTTTAATTGCATCCTTTGGAAAGGTGGAATCGCTTTTTTGCAACTGCCTAATGATAGAGTTTATTGAGTCCTTTCCTTTAGCAATGTTTACCATTACTCCGTTGCTCATTGCCCAGCCGTAGTTAGCGTCGAAGACAATATTGCATTGTTCCGGTTTATCCTCATTTTCGGCAAGCATAAACAGGATTTTTGTTTTCTCCAGTTCGCGATGGGCTTCTTCCCAAAAATCAAGCGGAACTTCACCCGAAACATCGCAACGAAAACCATCGATATCGCAATTGACGAGCCAGTATTTCATGGATTCAATCATTGCTTTGCGCATCTCCTTGTTGTCATAATTGAGTTTGGCCACATCGGTCCAGTCAAATGCCGACATGATATGGCCGGCACTGTCCTGCACGTACCAATCCGGATGCTCGGTGACCCATTTATTATCCCAGGCAGTATGGTTGGCTACCCAGTCAATGATCACTTTAAATCCCATTTCATGGGCTTTGGTAACTACCGCTTTAAAATCGGCTTCCGTTCCAAACTCAGGATTGATCGCTTTATAATCGCGCACCGAATAATAACTTCCCAGGCTTGTCTTCATTCCAGCCGGCACTTTACGTTTTTCCAGTCCAATGGGGTGTATGGGCATGAACCAAAGTATGTCAACTCCCAGTTCTTTAAGTCGGGGAAGATGGGTTACAAATGCCTTGAAGGTGCCTTCGGGTGTGTACTGCCGGGTGTTCACCTCGTAAATCACCGCGTTTTTGGCCCAGTCGGGGTACCTTGCTTTGGGGACATCATTCCTGCACGATAATAAAATCAGCGACAGGAAAAGCAGCACTGTCAGGTTGGATAGGTTTTTTTTCATAGGGTTCTATTCATTATTAGTTGATCTATTGTGGTCAAAATTTTTTGAATTCTAAAAATGAAGAACATAAAACACATAATGAATAATGACTAAGTTATTGACTATTGGCAACTTAAGACTTATTCATTCTATGTTAGATGTTATTTATTATTTGCTTTATTCACCTTCTTCATACGGTTTACCTCGTATTTTTACCATCGACAAGTTCAATCTTAACCGACTCGCCTTTCCAATCGAAACGGATTTTTACCCACCCATCTTCCACCCGGTAACTCCTGATTCCCGGTTTAGGTTTTTGCACACGATGAATAGCCTTTCCATTGATGATTACTTTGGAAGGACGCACTGTTTCCCGTACCTGGAATTCCATTTTTCTTGTTACAGGCATCCCTTTCCAGCTGCCTTTTTTTGACAGATTAATAGTGGTAGTCAGCTGATCCCGTTTTCCTGAATAGGTTATTAGTTCAAAATTATCGTTTGCCTGGGCAAGGTTATCAAGGCCATCATCCTCATACTGGACAAAGGAAGAAGAATCAGCCGGGTAATACCAGATGGTAAATTCATCCGATTTATAATTATCTGTTGTACTCACCGGCTTGGTCAAAGGTATGAAACTGCCGGCTTTAGCAAAAGCGGGTATTTGCGCCAGGACGACCGGGTAATCAAGCAATTGGTTCCCGGAATATTCAATCCCGGAATTGAAATCAATCCAATTCCCGGGAGGAAAATAGATTTTACGGCTTTTTTGTCCTTTTTCAAGAACCGGTGCAACCATGAGATTATCGCCCCATAAGTACTGGTCGCCTATGCCGGTTGCTGTTGTATCCTTTGGATATGCATAAAACAAAGGCCGCATCAACGGTGAACCTGTGGTTGCATTTTCCCATGCCAGGGTGTAATTGTAGGGAAGCATCGCATAGCGCAGGTTCATATAGTTGCGGACAATGTCCTGAGTAGTATCGCTCCAGTAGACCGGCTCACTGGGAATACCTGAACCGTGCGGACGAAGTATGGGAGTAAATACAGCAAACTGCAACCAACGGGTATAGAGCTCATTATCCCTGACTCCCTGGGCAAAACCGCCGGCATCAGAATGA
>JANXXZ010000358.1 GCA_025350385.1 Bacteroidales bacterium | reverse complement strand
AGGCACTGCGGGCACTGAGAAATACTGAGTCTTTTTAGATCATGTTTCTTATCCGATAGCTGAATAATTCTCTCTGCAGGTATTCCGGATGAGCGCTCATACTTCCTGTAATTCTTTCTGAGTGTCGCTCTGTGACCATATTTGTGGTTTTCTATGACTTGTATTATAAATACCAAATTCAGAATTTATTGTATTTCAATTTCTTTGATCAGTTTGCGCCTTCACTCCAATACCTGGAGAAATAGATTGTTTCTGGCTGTTCATGAATAAAAAAGTAAAATATCTGCAGTGTAAATTAAAAAATTAGCTATTATTGCATCTACGTTCATACGTTGATACTTGGAATACTAATCAACACACTTTAATAACCTTTGGTGTTGACGTGACTATCAGGTCAGTAAATTATCCCAGGATTTTTACTTCAAAAAGGTATTACGCTTAACTATACATCACTTTATTTGACTCATTGTTAAGGCAATAGGTTAATGCATTGAATGTAATGAAGCCAGGTTCTGAATGTTCAAATATGCCAGACTTAATCAGGAACTGGTGTCTAATTAGAATTATCAAAGCAAAAGATAAATAAAACCGAATTGCATACTTTTAAGCAAACAGTATGAAAAGAATAGCCAGACATAAAAACCGGGAAGTAGCTCTGATCTGGGTTGCTTTATTAATAATCTTGATTCCATTTTCTGCTTTCCCACAACAAGCCACTAAAGTTGCGGAGCGTGAAAACCCATTTGTCACAGTAGTTTCGACTGATGACTTAAACATTTATATTTCAATAGACTTGACCAGGCTGCCCGGTTTTTTCGAAAGGGCTTATATGCTTGATCTGATCTATGCCGATTCAAAAATAGTAGTAAATAAAACAGACATATCCGGGCCTGCCCTGGAAGTGTTTTCCAATAAAATCAATGATACCGGACCAATATTAAAGTCCATTGAAAGCTATCGTGCGAAAGCCATATCAGCTGGAATCTCTCTTTCTGAGAGCCAGAAGAAGGATCTGATGAAAAAATATGATAAATACCGGTAAAATAATCTCCTACCAATGAAACGTTTTATACTACTACTGGTAATAATTGTTTTCAATCTGAAAATGGGTCTTGCCCAAGTTGGAAATAACATGTGCGAAGGAGCATTACCATTCTGCACAGGAACTGCATATAGTTTCCCTGCAGGAACCGGTACCCCTTCTGCTCAGTCCGGGCCTTTTTATTCATGCCTGGGCACTACACCAAACCCTGCCTGGTATTACATGAAAATCGCCTTGCCAGGTATGATCCAAATCACCATGCACAGTGAACCTTCTCATGATATCGATTTTTGTCTTTGGGGTCCTTTCGATAATCAAAATGCATGTGGACAACTTACCTCCAATAAAGTAGTAGATTGCAGCTATTCCACCGCCTCTACTGAGGTAGTTGATATTCCTAATGCAATCCAGGGTAAGTACTATATTCTTATCATAACCAATTACTCTAACCAGCCCTGTAATATCATTTTTTCACAGACAGGTGGGGCAGGATCCACTGATTGTACCATTCTTCCCCCAGCCGCAGGTAATGACGGACCACTCTGCGTAGGAGAAACCCTGCACCTCGCTGCCGCAAACATGAATAATGCAGTGTATCATTGGGCCGGACCCGATGGATGGTCATCCGTTATTCAAAATCCTACTCGTCCCAATGTCCAGCTTTCAATGGCTGGCATCTATTCACTTTCCGTTACGGTGAACGGGCAACCCAGCGCTGATACCAATTACACCTCGGTTGCAGTATTCAATAAACCTACTGCTTCGCTTGCCGGAGGAGCAGCAATTTGCCAGGGCGATTCCACCCAGCTTACAATAACCTGTCAGAATCATCCACCCTGGGTAGCGACAGTGACCGCCAATGGGCTGAATCCTCAGACAATACCTATTGCCGAGTCTCCTTTCACTTTTTATGTTCATCCATTAGTAACTACTACCTATGCCATCACAGCTATATCAAATCAGATTTGCAGCGGAGTTGCCAGCGGTACGGCAGTAGTTGATGTTAATCCCAAGCCTGTTTCTGATTTTACGTTTAGTAATAATTGTTCCGGATCAGCAACCCTGTTTTCGGATGCCAGCACTATTCCTTCAGGATTTGTTTCGGCATGGCACTGGGATTTTGGTGTTTTTGTTGATACTTCAAACATTCAGAATCCTACCTTTACCTACCCGAATGGCGGAACCTACAATGTTCTCCTCCGTGTTACCTCCAATAACGGATGCAAAGGTCAGATAATAAAGCCTGTATTGATTAATCCGACACCAGTTGTGGACGCCGGTATTGATAAAACGATTCCATACGGAACAAATACTACTTTACAATGCAGTGTTACAGGTGGCACAGGAAATTTTTCCTATCACTGGGAACCCGCTAATTTATTGGTGAATGCCAATATCCCAAATCCGTCCACGGTGAACTTATCGTCAACAACTGATTTTTATTTGACAGTCACTGATCTTGGGAACTCCTGTCAGCAGACTGATGTTATGACCGTTACCATAACCGGCGGTCCCATGGGTGTGCAATTAATTGCAGATCCACAGGCATTATGCCTTGGTGCTTCTTCAGCTATTAATGCACAGTCGGGCGGAGGATCCGGAGTTTATAGTTATTCCTGGACATCCAACCCTCCGGGCTTTACTTCCACCCTCGAAGATATCACTGTTCAGCCTGATGTAACCACTACATATTCAGTTGAGGTAACAGATGGTTTCAGCACGTTGACAAAAAATATTACCATAACGGTTTATCCCACTCCTGTTGTATCAGCCGGATCAGATATTACAATTCCAAACGGGACGACGACTACTCTGAGTGGCAGTGCGTCGGGCGGTGAGGCTCCATACCTCTATTCCTGGAGCCCTTCGAACCTCGTAGCATTTCCAACGCTAAATTTCACTCCAACTCTCCTCCTTACAAATACTACCACCTTTACATTAACAGCCATTGACAGCCATGGTTGCACTTCTTCCGGTAATATCCTGGTTTCGATAATCGGGGGAGCTCTCCAGGTAACTCCGCAAGCGGAACAATCTCCGGTTTGTATTGGTGAATCAACTGCGCTGCACCCTTTATCTACAGGTGGTTCGGGTAATTATACTTATACCTGGAGTGTAGGGGGCAATGTAGTATCAAATGCCAGTGATCCGGTTGTATCACCCACAACCACAACTACTTATCACCTGGCGATAACCGATGGATTTACTCAAAGCATTGGTGATGTTACTGTCCTGGTGAATCCACTTCCTGTGATCCATCTTATTCCTGCCGGTGCCCATGCCATCAGCGGCGATACCATCCTGGCCTGTGTATTCGATACACTGACAATCAGCGCTTTGAATCCGAACTCAACTTATCTGTGGACAAACGGAGCAACCACTCCCGAAATTACCTCCGCAACAACCGGCCTGGCTTTTGATATGCTGACCTACGCCGTAAATGTGACCAATTCCCTAACAGGCTGCTCAAATTCTGCTTCCCTGACAGTTTTGTATACCTATAGTGAATGCAGTTATGGTGTGCCTGAAAACGATGAAGTTTCATCGATTCTGGTTTATCCTAACCCGGGGAATGGGCTATATACATGCAGGATGCGCGTAAACCAGACTGAACTAAAGGAAGAGGTGATTAACCTGCAAGGTATTATTATCAGAAGAGCCCAGATAGAAATTCCTTACAGAACAACCAGGACTTTCTCAATTGACCTTACTGACCAGCCTTCCGGTGTTTATTTTCTTAGGTTGTTCAGTAGTGATTTCTTCAGGGTGGTTAGAATAATCAAACTATAACTTTGAATCCGGACTCTTATCATTAACCGGAAAGTGAGTTTACGGCGAAAGTTATTGCTGATTTCAAATGAAATATAAAATGGAAAACCAACCCACGAAGTTGGTTTTTCATTAATAATCCTGGGTAATTGCCAAAAAGGTCAATTTGTCAGCAACTGTAAATTTACCCCTTTAACAATTCAAATAGAAATAAACCGGACTCACGATACTTTCTGATAAAAAACTCCTTAACTACTGATGTTCAAGCTAATATTACCTGTCTTGCTTACTTTCTTTCTTTGTCAGTTTGTGCTCGGGCAAACAGTCAATGATTGTTCGTATAAACCACCCCGTGAAGGAGAAACCTGGTGCTTTTACAGCAGTATTAAACTTCAGTTTCACGCAGGTTCTGTCACTCAATCCGCTTTACCGCCCGTTCTTCCGTTTGGCAAAGGCTGTGCATCCATTTCCGATGCTGAGGGCAACCTGCTGTTATTTACGGATGGAATGAAGCTTTGGGATAAAAATGCCAACCTGTTATCCAATACGCTCGAGGGTGACCTGGGATCTTCCCAATCGTCACTCCTTGTCCCTAAACCTCTTGCGAACAAACAGTATTATATTTTCACCGTCGATCATCTTTTGTACCCGGCACCGATATTTACAAAAGGACTCAATTATTCATTCATTGATCTCTCTGCAACCGCAGCCCTGGATACTCTTCCCGTAAAAAAGTTGCTGGATGAAACACCTGAGAAAATTACCGGTGTAAAACATGCAAATGGTATTGATTATTGGGTAGTGGCTCACGGATGGAATAGTAATTCTTTCTATTCATATATGGTTACCAACGCTGGTGTTGATAGTTTACCGGTGATTAGTAATGTCGGAATGGTCCAGGCAGGAACGTTCTCCAGCAACACTTCTGTCGGGTATATGAAATTATCAACAGATGGTTCCAGGCTTGCCCATGCCATCTTAGGCGCAAAAATGGTTGAATGGTTTGACTTCGATAATACTTCCGGGATTGTTTCTACTGCCCGACAGATAACTTCCCCGGATTTAGGCAGTCCCTATGGTATTGAGTTTTCTCCCGATTCAAGGTACCTGTATTTTACTACGGTTAATACGACTACCAATGCTACCAACAATCTTTACCAGGTTGACCTGTCAGCAGGATCAGCCCCGGTACTGATAAACCAGCTTCCGCTGGATCTTACAGCACTGCAGTTGTCCGTCGACGGCAAAATATATGCTGCCCGCTACAAGCAACCTTTCCTTGGAGTTATTGAGAATCCGAACCGCCCCGGTACAGCTTGTAATCTGGCGGAAAATGGGTTAAACATCAACGGTAGCCTGGCTCCGCGGGGGTTACCAAATTTCATTCAAAGTTATTTTGACATTCCGGCTGTGACGTATGATACAAAATGCATGGGTGACGATACCTATATGTACCTGACAAATAGCTCAAATATTGATTCTATCAGCTGGAATTTCGGAGACCCGGCATCAGGAACATCAAATACAGATAATTCGCTTCAACCTTTTCATGTTTTTTCCACTTCAGGAACTTACACTATTAAGGCAACCGAATATTTTAACGGGCTCTCCTTCGATACTCCGGCAACTATCAAAATAAACAAGTTGCCTCCAAAGAGTTTTGCCAGCTTTTCTGATAGTATATATATTCTGCCAGGATCAGCCGTTTTACTTGATGGTGGTGCTTTAATGAAGAGCTACCTCTGGCAGGATGGCTCGATGCTACAGCAATTTGAAGTATCACAGCCCGGGTATTATACTGTTTCCATAATCGATACCAACTGTTGCCTGCAGAGCGATACGCTCAAGGTCTTATTGCTTGACCTCGTTGTGCCTTCAGCCTTTACACCAAACCACGATGGGTTAAATGACCGGTTTGCCGTGAAAGGACCTACCGAGGGAATTGAAAACTATCATTTTTATATCTATAACCGCTGGGGACAACTGATGTGGGAAACAAACAGTTTCTTCGACAGCTGGGATGGCACCTTTAACGGGGCTGATTGCCCGACCGGGGTGTTTGTCTGGACAATGAAATTCAGCGTAAGCGGTAACCTGCTGAACCGGGATAAAGTAGTTAAAAGAGGAGTACTTACCTTACTCAGGTAGATGAGACGGAATTCAATTCATATTCAGGGTTATCCTAAAATCATTCTTTCCTTCTCCACGCAGTAAATCAACCGTATTTTTGTGTCCTGACATCCGACTTTCCTTTTTCATTGCAACAGCGTATAAACCAATTATGGATCAGAAGTTTATTTCAATTATTGCCAACGAACTTGGTGTCCGCGAGTTCCAGGTTCAGAATACAGTTTCGCTGCTCCGGGAAGGCGCCACGGTTCCTTTCATTGCCCGTTACCGAAAAGAAATGACCGGCAGTCTTGATGAAGTGCAGATAGCTTCTATCCGCGACAGGTATGAACGGATGCTTGAGCTGGAAAAGCGGCGGGAGGCAATCATTGCGTCCATTATGGAACAGGAGAAGATGACTACTGAGCTTGAAAAGCTGCTCCATGAGGCAACCACCCTGAGTGAACTGGAAGATATTTACCTGCCATTCCGTCCCAAGCGCCGCACACGCGCCATCATTGCCCGGGAAAAAGGGCTGGAACCGCTGGCAAAAATAGTGATGTCGCAGCAGGCCATAGATCCTTATGAAAGAGCACGTGCTTTTGTAAATCCTGAAAAGGATGTTAATTCACCGGAAGAAGCCCTTGCCGGAGCCCGTGATATCATCGCCGAGTGGGTGAATGAAAATAAGAGCAGCCGCGAGCGTATCCGTAACCTGTTCAACCGCAGCTCTGCAATTACTTCACGGCCCGTGAAAGGAAAAGAACTGGAAGGAATCAAGTATGAGGCTTACTTCGACTGGAGCGAGCCACTCATGAAAGCTCCCTCGCACCGGCTGCTTGCCATGCTCAGGGGCGAGAACGAGGGTTATCTAAAATTAGGGATTGAACCTGAAACAGAAGACGCACTGGAGTCGCTGAACCGCTTATTCGTGAAGGCTTCAAATGAAAGCGCTCTCCAGGTAAAGGAAGCCATAAAGGATTCGTATAAAAGGCTTTTGCAGCCTTCGATGGAAACTGAATTCCGACAGATTGCGAAGGAGCGCGCTGACCTTGAAGCAATTCGTGTTTTTGCTGAAAACCTCAGGCAGTTGCTGCTTGCACCTCCGCTTGGTCAGAAAACAGTATTGGCGCTTGATCCCGGGTTCCGTAGCGGTTGTAAACTGGCCATCCTCGACAGGCAGGGTCAACTGATTCACAATGAAACTATTTACCCGCATCCTCCTCAAAATGAAGTGAAACTGGCTTCCGCCAAAATCCAGACACTGGTGAAGGCATACAAGATTGAAGCTATTGCCATTGGCAACGGAACAGCAGGGCGCGAAACAGAGAATTTTATCAAAAAAATCCCATTCGACACTAATGTACTGGCCTTAATGGTCAACGAAAGCGGTGCTTCGGTTTATTCGGCCAGCGATGTGGCCCGGGAGGAATTCCCCGATTATGATGTTACCGTCCGCGGGGCTGTATCCATCGGCCGGAGGTTGATGGACCCCTTGTCAGAACTTGTGAAAATTGACCCGAAGTCCATCGGGGTCGGACAATACCAGCATGACGTAAACCAGCCATTGCTTCAAAAAGGACTGGAAGATATAGTAGTGAGCTGCGTGAACAAGGTAGGAGTGGAGTTGAATACCGCAAGTAAGAATTTACTTACCTATGTTTCGGGTGTGGGTCCTGTACTTGCCGCGAAGATTGTGGAATACAGGAATAAAAAAGGCAAATTTGAATCACGTGAAGAGCTTAAAAAGGTTCCGCGTCTGGGTGATAAAGCCTTTGAGCAGTCGGCTGGTTTCCTTCGCATCAGGGAATCGGAAAACCCGCTGGACCGAAGTGCCGTCCATCCCGAAAGTTACCCTGTTGTATTCCGCATGGCTCAGAAACTCGGCTGTTCTGTTTCTGAGCTGATGAAAAGTGAAGAGCTGAGGAAACAGCTGAACCTGAGTGAATTCATAACCCCGACCGTCGGTTTGCCGACACTTACTGATATCATGCAGGAACTGGCCAAACCCGGGCTTGATCCGCGTGAAAAGTTTGACTTTTTCGAGTTCGATAAAAATGTGAACTCGATGGATGATGTGCGTCCGGGAATGACTCTCCCGGGCATTATTACGAATATCACCAATTTCGGGGCATTCGTTGATATCGGCGTCCATCAGGACGGACTGGTGCATGTAAGCCAGATTGCTGACCGTTTCGTCAAAGACCCTAACCAGTTCGTTAAATTGAACCAGAAAGTGATGGTAAAGGTTTTGGAGGTGGACAAGGACCGTAAACGCATACAGCTGTCGATGAAGGGACTGAATAGTCAGGATGTGAGGGAGAAAGGGTGATTAATTATTTTGGAACTAGATAAATTTGCACATTGATCATATTCAAATTTCAAATTCATGCGATCAATCCTGACCCGGACTATTCTGCTCGTTTCATTTGTCAGCCTGTTTACTGACATTGCCAGTGAGATGCTTTACCCGATCATGCCGGTTTACCTCCGCTCAATTGGTTTTTCGGTGTTGCTGATCGGGATACTTGAAGGTGTAGCCGAAGCAACCGCGGGGCTAAGTAAAGGATATTTCGGTAACTTTTCCGATAAGGTATCGCGTAGGGTTCCCTTTGTTCGCTGGGGATATATTCTTTCAGCTCTGTCAAAACCCATGATGGCGGCATTTATCTATCCCGCATGGATATTCCTTGCCCGCACAACCGACCGCCTTGGTAAAGGAATCCGCACCGGTGCCCGCGATGCCATGCTCAGCGATGAAACTACCCCTGAGCATAAAGGTAAGGTGTTTGGCTTTCACCGTGCGATGGATACTGTCGGTGCAGCGATTGGCCCCTTGGGAGCGCTTCTTTACCTGCATCTTTACCCGGGACAGTACCGCTGGTTATTTGTGATTGCTGTTATACCCGGAATTATTGCTGTTATGCTTACTTTTCTGCTAAAAGAGAAACCGGTCAAACAGTTGGCTCGAAAATCACCGGGATTCTTTTCCTTTTTTTCATACTGGAAACGATCATCGAAGTATTTCAAGCTGCTGGTTGCCGGATTGCTGGCTTTCACACTATTTAACAGTTCTGATGCTTTCCTGTTACTGGCTATAAAGAATCGGGGTCTATCGGATTCAGCAATGATCGGGGTCTATATATTCTACAACCTCGTATATGCCTTGCTTGCATTGCCAATCGGGATGCTGGCCGACAGGATCGGCCTGCACAGGATGCTGATAGCAGGCCTTCTTGTTTTTGCAAGTGTGTATATGTTTATGGGCTTTGCATTTGCTATCTGGCAATTCGCAGTCTTATTTGCATTCTATGCTCTCTACGCTGCCTCCACCGAAGGAATTTCGAAGGCTCTAATTAGCAATGTGGCAGATAAAAGCGAAACAGCCACAGCTATTGGGTTTTATACCAGTTTTGCCAGTATTTTCACCATGCTGGCGAGCAGCCTGGGAGGTTTGTTATGGTTTACAATAGGTCCCCGGGGAATGTTCATGATTTCAGGGGTTGGTGTCGGTGTTTCTGCTGTTTATCTCATGTTTGTTAAAACAATTCCTCCGAAGCTTAATCAGGTATCATAAGATACTCAGCCAGAATTTATTTTTTCGTAATTCATTGGTTTTAACCTTCCCCGGCTTTGTCTGTTCATAAACAGATGCAGCAGATCATTTTTATGTTGGTTAAGTCAATGCCAGGTAGTACGTTTGTAAGGATGAAAAAAACAGATTTCTTTACAGCTTTTTGCTTTTCGGTTTCAGCAGTATTATTCGGGCAGAACCCGATCCCGACTGATTATTTCAGTTCTCCTTTAGCGATTGATTTATTGGTTACCGGGTCGTTTGGCGAAATACGCCCCAACCACTTCCATTCGGGAACCGATTTCAACGTCCAGAAAAAGATTGGACTTCCTGTTCATGCGGCTGCCGATGGCTGGGTTTCGCGGATTAAAATTTCCCCTTTTGGTTTTGGTAACGCGCTTTACATTGATCATCCCAATGGATTCACTACGGTATATGGACACATGAACGGATATAATGATGTTGTGGCAGCATTCGCTCATAAAAAGCAGTATTTGTTGAAGTCGTTCGATGTGGATTTATTCCCGGCCAACGATGGTGATACACTTTGGGTTAAAAAGGGTGAAGTGATCGGGTATGCCGGCAATTCAGGTGGTTCGTTCGGGGCGCACCTTCATTTTGAAATCCGCGATACTAAAACAGAACGTATCATCAACCCATTGTTATTCGGTATCAAATGCAGGGATAATTATCCGCCCTATGTTGACTTCATTAAAATATACCCTGTAGGAGGACAGAGCTATGTTGGAAATTCAAACGAAGCAAAGAAATTTTGTGTAAAAAAGGATCCGGAAGGAGAGTATCACCTCTTGCTGCCTGATACGCTGAGGGTTTGGGGAAGTCTTGGTTTTGGGATACAGGCTTTTGATTACCTGTACAGCAGGACCGACCGCGACGGATGGTACAATGTAAAGATGTATGTGGACAAAGTGCCACTCTTTTCAATGCAGGTCGATAGTTTTGCTTTTGATGAATCGCGCTTTGTGAATGCGAGTATGGATTATACCGATAACTACCTTACAGGAAGCCGGATCATACAATCCAGGAAATTACCCGGTAATGAAATGAGTCTTCACCACACAGGGACGAACAGGGGAGTGGCTACTTTCACTGATGGTAAACTTCACGAGGTGGTAATGAGCGTAGGCGATTTTTCGGGCAAACAATGTGTTTTACGGTTTAACGTGCTGAGCAGTCCGCCTGTAAACCGGGTGGAAACTCCTGCCCCTGTTTTTGCCGATACCCTGCTGCTGTTCCCTAATGATAAATCCAATAACTTTATAACCCCGGAAATCAGCCTGCAAATCCCGGAAGGAAGCCTTTATGACAGTATCTGGTTTATGTATTCAAAAGACCCGAAGCTAAAAGGAACCTTTTCAAATCTCCATTCGCTTCACCAACCGGAAGTGCCTTTGCAAAAACGGATCAAAGTATCAATTAACGCGGATGCACTACCCGTGAAATACCAGTCCAAAGCGCTCATAGCCCGCATTGAACCTAACGGCAGGATGTCGTCGGCCGACGGAGGGTATGATAACGGGTTTGTGACCACCGAAACCAACCTCTTTGGTACCTACACCATTGTAGTCGACTCGGTACCGCCTGTTATCAGGCAGGTTGCTGATAAGTCCAGATTTAAAAAAAGCATCCGTTTTATTGTCGGGGATAATTTATCGGGAATAGCTAAATACCATGCAGAGATGAACGGCGAATGGGCTTTAGTTTCCTGGGACCCGAAGAACAGGCTGATGACCTATACCTATGATGAAATGCTGAAACAGGGCGTTAACAGTTTAAAAATTGTGCTGGAGGATCAGAAGGGCAACCAGTCATCTTATTCGACTAAGATTGTGAGAAAGTGATGGAGCGAGGGGAGAGGAGCGAGGAGCGAGGAGCGAATGGGCGAGGGACGACTGGGCTTGGGGCGACCGGGCGACAAGGGGATTTTGTATCGCGGGTTTCAGATAGTGTAAATGTGAAGATGTGAAGATTTGAAGATTTGAGAATTAACGTAAGTGACCGGTTCTACTATCAGACTCCTTACTCCAGATTTTCGAGTCCCCCTTTTCAAAGGGGTGGCGGCAGGCCGGAGGATTTGTTGGCTTCAGTAATCATGACCTAAATCATCCTCTTATCCCACTTTTTTCCTCATCCGCCTTCGGCACCTTCTCCTTAAAGGAGAAGGAAATAGGACTTAATAATTTTTATGGGGACGATCGATTGCACTTCAGACTAGTGCTTAATAATAGTGTTGATATTTTTTGCCACAGTAGGAATTTATCTTACTAATCCCCCGGCTCAGAATATGATAAAAAATGCAGGCGCCCCCGGCGCTATTAATACCAGGCCTGTCATTGCTTTTTCGTGATATTCCATAAAACGGGATCTGTGTTTACTCCTTTGGTTCCGAGAAATACCAGGAGAATCAAAAGGATTAGTGCAGTAATGGTATAAACTGCCGATAGGATCG
>JANXXZ010000293.1 GCA_025350385.1 Bacteroidales bacterium | reverse complement strand
TCCGACAACCCGAGAATGCTGGTTCTCCAGGCCGACGGGCAGAAATACTCTGACCAGACGATCATTCATTTTAACCCACTTGCCGGGTTTGAACACGATGGTAAATATGATGCCTGGAAAGTTATTACAACTTCCAATCCCGAATTGCCTCAGCTATTTTCCTATACTCCTTCGGATGCTAAACTTGCCGTGAATGGTATGCCGGAATTGGCTACCGTTCCTGTAGGTTTTACAGCGGTACAATCGGGCACTTTCACAATCAGTGCTCCGAAGACTGGCGACATGATGAAGGTATTACTCGAAGACCTGGTTACCGGAATTCAAACAAACCTGCTTACTGATTCTTATACTTTTGAATATACTGCCGGTGAAAATGAAAAGCGTTTTAATGTGCATTTTTCAACCACCGGAATAAACGAAACAGAACAACCTACGACTAATAACATTTATGCTAAGTACAAAACAGTATATATCAACCTTCCTGAACAGTCGACAGGCACGGCCTTTATCTTCACTTTAACAGGTCAGTTGGCTACATCTGCTCCGGTTACTTTTGGAATGAACAAAATTGAACTGCCCCATTCAGGAATATACATGGTAAAGATCCTGACTGACAAATCAACACTTGTTAAAAAGATCTGGATCCAGTAACAGGAAGAATGCCCATAAAAACGAATTATCAGAACATCAAAAAAACTGAGAATGCTATGAAAAGGAATATTATAATATTGGCTATCACTTGTTTGCTGCTTACATTTCCTTTCTTTCTATCAGCCCAGACACCCCCGCATCCCAACGGTGGAAATCCGCCCGGAGGAGGTAATAACCCGGTTGGCGGAGGCGCACCCATTGGGAATGGAACGGTTATTCTTTTTTTGCTGGCCGCATCATTTGCGGGTATAAAAGAATATCGCAGGCGCACTGAATCTGCAGAAGAAGAAGTCTAGATTAACTTTTTAGTGTGGGGAACCGGACATACAACTTCCAACAGGGAGTTGTATGTTTTTTTTGTAAAGAGAACAATGAAAAGGGGAGAGGAGCGGAGAGCTACGAAGCGAGATGTAAAAATCGAATGTGTCCATTTCGATATATTCTTGGAAAGATGATTCTTCCGACTCACGACTTCCGAATTGATTCAGATGACTTAAACAATGTATCAAAATATCTTAAGTCCGAAATTAAGTAGTACCCTGTAGAAGAAGAGCAGGGCAACCATCGCTATGGCGATACTCCACCTGAAATAGGTACGGCGGATGACCCCGGAAGTATGAATATTCTCATTATACATTGAATTATACATGAACAGAGTCGGCATTAAAAAGAGACCCGGGGTAATTGTTTTTAGTATCAACGGGAAATAATAATGAGGGGTGGTAACCAGCAAAAATATGATCACACCGGTAATCCACGGAATGATTACCTGGCACAGTATAAAAAAAGGACGGTAAGAAGGGGTGATCAGGGTGACAGAACTGGATGAAACGAGGAACAGCGGAGTTACCAGCCTCCCGATAATGAGCATTATGGTGATGGACAATGAGGCAAACACAATTTCTTCCACATCGAACATACTACTCATAAACAACCATTCAGAAGTATAGATGAATTCAGTACGGGTAATAAAACCCGATATATAGGATCCAAAGAAAAAGTTCATACCATTGACAAACCCCCATAGGTAGAACAATTTGTAGTTTTGGTTACGGATTCTCCGTGAAAAGAAAAGCCTGAGTGAAACAAATCCCAGCAGGAGACAAAGTAACGGGCCGGCGCCGAAAATAATCACCAGGGCCTTGCGTGTATATAGCGGCGAAAAAGTATACAGAGGGAATTTAAGTTCATAATAATACCAGATGATAGGAATACTGAAAATCCTTGAAGCGCCAATGGTCACCAACTGGTAGATAATATAGATAATCAGGAAGCTAAGGATAAAAAAAGTGGTTGATTGAAGGTAAGTGAGCCCAAACCGGTTTCGTAATGCCCTGTGCTTAATAATTTTAATAAAAGCCTCCTGGGAGTTCCTCATCCTATTCCTGAATGCGATCTTTTTATCTACCTTGCTCCATTGCTCCTTTATAATTTCTTCATTGTCCTTTCTGCGAATAAACAGAGTTCTGAAAGGGTCCCGGATAAAAGCATCGAGCCATTGTTTTTGTTCTTTCCTGCGGATCTGGCGGGCATGCAGGCGGATATCACGCCTTAAAAGTTCATCGGGGTTTAATTCTCTTCTTTTAAATGGATCAGAAAAGAAATAGCGGAGCTGTTTCCTGAACAGCTCTCTCCGCTGTTTCCGGTACTTGCGACGTAAAAACCGGCGATGCTGGCGGATCTGCTCTTTCCCTTCCCGCTGCTTCCGGTTGTATTCACGCTGGAATTTTAACCTTCTGAACATCTTCGGATATTTTAAGTAGTATAGGAAGCAATAGTGCGACTAAGATAAGGAAAAACCAGATAGCCCGGATTTATATCCTTAAACAGGGCAAGGATTATTTTCATCTGTCTAATACATAAATAGCAGTTGATCTGCAACATACATGTTTTCAAGATTAATAAAAGTTTGAATACTCACGATAAAAGAAGAAACAATAAGCGTAGTCCTGAACGATCCTTCTCGAAAAAGTGGTCTGAGCCAATCCCTCTTTCATTACATTTGCCCCGGTTATTATTTCCGGCCTGCTTAGTGAAACAGATTCAATTCCTTGCGCGACTTAAAACATGTATGTCAGCTGCCTTCCCAAAAGGAATGAAGACATCGTGGTGGCTTTTGAAGATCACAATTCCGGTTTCATTAGGCGTACTTTTCCTTGATTACTTTGGGGCACTTGATTTAATGGCAGGGTACACCGGTCCGATTTTTAATCACCTTGGATTACCCGGAGTTTCAGCCATAGTATTGATTACAAGTATATTCACCAATATCTATTCGGTGGTAGCAGTATTAACCACCCTTAACCTGCCGGTACGCGAAGGAATGATCATTGCCACGATGTGCCTAATTTCACATGGATTTCCAATTGAAACATCAGTGCTTCGAAAGACAGGGTCTTCGGCAGTTAGGATGCTGCTCCTTCGCATCTGTTGCAGTTTCATTATAGGTTGGCTACTTAACCTTGTAATTCCCGGAATACCTTCAGTTCATTATTTTTCAGCGAACAGGGAGCAAGGGGACCTGCTTGAAGTGCTAATGAAATGGGCAAAGACAATCTCATACACGACGCTGAAAATCATTATTCTTGTTAACCTTCTGCTCATCCTCCAACGGGTGATGGAAGAATTCGGACTGATTAAATGGTTGGAAAAGCCGTTATCGCCCCTTCTACGGTTGATGGGATTGCCCCGGGCCACAACTTTTTCATGGATCGTTGCTAATGCAATAGGGCTGGCATATGGTTCGGCCATTATGATTGACCAGGTAGAAGAAGGAAAGATGAAAAAGCAGGAAGCGGATTTGCTGAATCATC
>JANXXZ010000276.1 GCA_025350385.1 Bacteroidales bacterium | reverse complement strand
ACAGGATTTTGAATGAGGCTCTACCCAAAAGCGACTTAACCCTAAGGAAAAACAAACTAAAAGAATACAGCTCCGCGAGGAGCGCAGCGACGAAACGGCCTCCGCCCTAAGCGAAAATCACTATCAGAACAACCCTTCCTTTCGAAACAATCCTATAAGAACATATACTCACAAACTCAACCAACCTGTCAAACCACCACTTTTCTCTTTACACCTTTCACTCTTCACTTTCTAATCCCCTTTTGTCTTTTTACTTTTGTCTTTTATCTTTAAATCATAACAATGCTTCTCAACTCAACCACAAAAGTCCTTGTAACCGGCGCTGATGGCTTTATCGGTTCGCATCTTACCGAAATGCTGCTGGCAAAAGGTTGCAGGGTGAAAGCGCTAGCGCAGTATAACTCCTTTAATTACTGGGGCTGGCTTGAAGAAATTACCCATCCGAATCTGGAAGTTGTCAGTGGCGACGTGCGCGATCCTCATTTCTGCATGGAACTGGTAAAAGGAACTGATATCGTATTTCACCTGGCGGCATTGATTGCCATCCCTTATTCCTACATCGCTCCCGACAGCTACATTGATACCAATGTGAAGGGTACACTCAATATCTGCCAGGCCGCAAAGGAAAACGGGAATATACGGGTTATTCATACCTCTACATCCGAAGTGTATGGCACCGCCCAATACGTTCCTATCGATGAGAAACATCCAAAGCAGCCCCAATCGCCCTATTCGGCATCAAAAATAGGAGCTGACGCCATTGCTATGAGTTTCTGGAATGCATTTAAACTGCCGCTTACCATTGCCCGGCCATTTAATACCTATGGGCCGCGTCAGTCTGCCCGGGCGATTATACCTGCAATTATTACGCAGATCCTTTCCGGTGTAAAAGAGATCCGGCTAGGAGATCTGACTCCTACCCGCGATTTTAATTATGTAAAAGATACCTGCCGGGGGCTTATCCGGACAGCTGAATGTGAAAAAGCAAGTGGAGAAACCATAAATATTGGTTCCAATTTCGAGATAAGCATCGGCGATACGCTCGGTTTAATAAAGAAACTGATGAATTCAGATGTCAAGATCATAAGCGATGAACAACGGATCAGGCCCGCAAACTCAGAAGTATTCCGTCTTTGGTGCGACAATTCAAAAATAAATGCCCTTACTGGTTTTGTACCTGAATACAGCATTGAAACCGGGTTGAAGGAAACAATTGAATGGTTCGTTGTACCTTCCAACCTGGCCAACTATAAAACGAACTTGTATAATGTATAGCGATATCATCAGATTCATACGTGAATTATATGGAACGAATGGTTTTATTCCGCTTCATGAACCCCGGTTCATCGGAAATGAAAAAAAATACCTGAACGAATGCATTGACAGTAGCTATGTTTCAAGTGTCGGCAAATTTGTTGATTTATTTGAACAGAAAATTGCCGGATATACAGGGGCTAGGAATGCTGTAGTATGCGTTAACGGCACTGCTGCACTTCATATGGCACTGATGCTTTGCGGTGTAAAGCAGGGTGACGAAGTGCTGACCCAACCCCTTACTTTTATAGCTACTGCCAATGCCATTTCCTACACAGGTGCACAATTGGTTTTCCTCGATGTTGATCTGGATACCATGGGATTATCGCCTGTAAGTGTCCGGCAATTCCTGGAAGAATACGGCGACCTGCGTAATGACGGATTTTGTTATAATAAAAAAACAGGCAGACGAATTTCTGCCTGCATACCCATGCATACCTTCGGGCATCCTGTTAAAATTGAAGAACTAGTGAAGGTTTGCAATAAATACAATATTCCTGTAGTAGAAGATGCCGCCGAAAGCCTTGGATCAACTTATAAAGGGAAACATACCGGGACCTTCGGTAAAATGGGGATACTGAGTTTTAATGGCAATAAGATTATTACTACCGGAGGGGGTGGTATGATCTTAACGAATGATGAGGAACTAGGACGACGGGCAAAACACTTAACTACACAGGCTAAAATACCCCATCCTTGGGAATATGCTCATGATTATATCGGCTATAATTACCGTATGCCCAATATTAATGCAGCTTTGGGACTGGCCCAACTGGAAGATATAGAGGTTTTCTTAAATTCAAAAAGGGAGGTGGCAAATAAGTACAGGAACTTCTTCAATTCAATTTCTGTTGAATTCGTTAGTGAACCTGAACATGCATTTTCAAATTACTGGTTAAATTGCATTATTTTATCTGACAAGACTGAACGAGATAAATTCTTAGAACTCAGTAATAAAAATAAAGTGACGACACGACCAGCGTGGCGATTGATGAATGAACTTAAAATGTTCAAGAATTTTCAAGCATTCAATTTGATCAATTCAACAGCTCTTTCTGACAGATTGGCAAACATTCCAAGTAGCGTAAGGATATGAAAAAAGTTATTATTATTGGAAGTGGCGGGCATGCAAAAGTAGTTATTGATATTCTTCTTGAGATGAAGGATGTCGAAATAATCGGATTGACATCCAATAATCTTTATGCAGGAACTCTTTTCGCTGGTTTTAAAGTAATCGGAGATGATAAAATCCTGACTAAATACCTTAATAAAGACTACTTGATAGCTATTGGAATAGGTGGATATAGAAATAATAACTCTAGAGAAAAAATTTATAAAAGAATCAAGCAGCTTGGTTTTCAATTTATAAATGCAATTCATCCAAGAGCAATAATTTCAAGGACTGTAATCCTGGGTGAGGCAATAGTAATTTATCCTGGAGTAGTGGTCAATTCGGACGTTCAAATCGGTAATAATACAATTATAGCAACCGGATCAACCATTGATCATGAAACATTGGTTGGAAATAATGTATTAAT
>JANXXZ010000274.1 GCA_025350385.1 Bacteroidales bacterium | reverse complement strand
CTTTACCTCCTGCCTGTACTAATGATACAATATTCATCATCGTTTTACCGCCTAACAGTCCGCCAATTACCATAAATGAGAGTATCAGCCTCTGTGAAAATTCCAGCTTTATTGGCACAATCAGTAATGGTGGCACAGTTTTCAACGGAGATACTGATCCCGAAAACAATCTCCCTCTTACCCTGAATCCAATTCCTGTTCTCGGACCTGCACACGGTATATTTACAATAACAGATCTCATTGACGGAACATTTAACTATACACCGGATGCCGGGTATTCCGGACCTGACACGGCAGTAGTGAGTATCTGCGATTCCGGAACACCCATTGAATGCAGTAACGATACCATATTTATCCAGGTGATTCAGTACCTTACAGCAAATGCAGGTCCTGATCAGTTACTCTGCAATGCCGATGTTACGTTCCTTGTCGGGAATAACCCCGCACCAGGAACCGGTTCCTGGTCCTTTATTTCAGGGCCAAATACTCCCAACCTATTCCCACCTGCAGGTAGCGTAGCTGTAGCTGCCGATCTTATTCCAAGTCCTACTTTGTATATATTCAGCTATTCCATTAATAACAGCGGATGTATTACTTCGGATACGATGAATCTCACAAATTTCAACCCTCCGACACCAGCGTATGCCGGTGTGGACCAGAAATATTGTAACGGTTCGGGTAATGTTACTGCAACGCTGAACGGAAACACACCAGTGTTCGGAACAGGGCTGTGGACACAACTTTCCGGACCATCAACTGCTACAATTGCCAATCCTGTCAACCCGGTCACATCCGTTTCGAACCTTGGATTCGGGGTTTATGCCTTCCAGTGGACTATCACAAACGGAATATGCCAGGTTACTTCTGATGTGGTTAATATATACATTTCCGCACCGGCTTCCGTTTCAGCTGGAGTTGATGGCACTATATGCGAAGGAGCTAATTTTACACTAAGCACTTCAGCTGCCTTTAATTACAACAGTCTCTTATGGAGTTCTTCAGGCACCGGGATTTTTAATAATCCTACCCTTTTACATCCTGTGTACACCCCCAGCGCCATAGATATCCTCAACGGATCTGTAGCGTTGACTCTCACAGTAACAGGCCACGATCCATGCCCTTCCGTATCAGACCAGATGACACTCTTCATCAACCACCCTGCCATGGTGAATGCTGGACCTGATGCAACCATTTGCCAGGGCTCATCATATACTGTTGTTGGAGCTGAAACGCAATACTGTACGGGATTCACCTGGGCTACAACAGGATCAGGAACTCTCACGGGTACAGCCACCCTCAGCCCGACCTACATTCCTGCATCCGGTGAAACAGGTACGATATTTCTTATCCTGACTGGCTTTGCCGCGGCTTCCTGTTCCGATGCAACCGACACTATGGCAATCCGGATCAATCAAATTGCCCTGGCATATGCTGGTCCAGATACAACTGTTTGTGAAGGATCAACATATCTTGTAACCGGGAGCACAGCATCGGGTTACCAGAGCCTATTATGGACATCATCAGGTACGGGCACATTTAATGACGCCACAACCCTGAACCCTGTTTACACTCCAAGTCTGACGGATATTATTGATGGTTCCGTATTCCTTACCCTCACGGCCAGCGGTCTTGATCCCTGCCCTGAGGCATCGGACCAGATGCAACTATTAATTATCAAGAGCCCTTCAGCAAATGCGGGTTCTGATGCCGCTGTCTGCCAGGGTTCTTCCTTTACCGTTATCCAGGCAACAGCCCAGCTCTACAATACAATTTTATGGACTACCAGCGGTTTGGGAACGCTTAGTGATACAACCACACTCTCGCCTACTTACACTCCGGCTGCTGGTGAATCGGGGAATGTTATTCTTACGCTTACAGTAACGGGCAATGCTTATTGTGGCTCAATTGCTGACCAGATGGTTCTGCTGATCAATCCTTCGGTTTCGGCCAGTGCAGGACCGGATTTAGTAACATGTGAAACGGGCCCGGTTGCAATTGCAGGAGCGTCAGCACTAAACTCTACTTCTATTCTATGGACTACCAATGGCACCGGCACTTTCAGCGATCCTTCAGTCATTAATCCTGTATACACCCCGGGTTCTTCTGATTTGACTGCTGGTACTGTGGTACTTAATTTACATATAATCGGGATAGCTCCCTGTTCAGATTTTACTGACCAACTATTACTTACAATAATTAATAAACCGTTTGCCTATGCCGGAACTGATCCATCCATATGTGAAGGTTTAAATTACAAGGTAACAGATGCTGCAGCTTCCAATTTCAGTACTGTTTTATGGACACTAACGCCTCAAGGCAGCGGATCACTCACTGATGATACAACTCTCAGCCCAACGTTTATACCGGCTGCCGGATTTACCGGGATTGCGACGCTTACCCTGGCTGTGCAGGGAAATTTGGCTTGTGCTAACGTGGTTGCAACTGATAACCTTACCATAACAGTTATTACCGGTGTATTAGCAAATGCAGGTCCTGACCAGGTGATACAATCAGGCTCTACCGCAACACTGACCGGATCAGCATCTGCCGGTTCAGGTTTTTATGCCTGGAACTGGCAGCCAGCCAGCCTGCTTGTGAATCCATCATCCATGACAACAGCTACGTTGCCAATGACTGGTGCCGTCAGCTTTACGATTGAAGTGCTTGATCTCACAACAGGTTGCACCAGCAGCGATGTAATGCAGATTACTATCGGTGAGCCCAACCAGGATATAGTTGCCGTTCCTGATTATGACACAACCTTGGTTAATGTTTCATCAGTGGTAAATGTGTTGCTGAACGATATAAATAATTATATGTACCCGTTAAAGCTCAGTTTATGCGGCACACCTTCACATGGCACAGTGATTCAAAGCAACGACAGTACATTCCTGTATATCCCGTTTGAAGGCTTCCTTGGCGACGATTCCTATTGTTACCAGATATGCACCACCGTTCAACCAATAACCTGCTCCGAAACCGCTGTATACATCCACGTAAAGAAACCTGATATCAATGATCTCACCATTTTCAACGGGATTTCACCAAATGGCGATGGGAACAATGATTTTTGGAAGATCAATGGAATTGAGAATTATTCTGATAACACCGTGCTCATTTTCAACCGCTGGGGCAACAAAATCCGTGAATTCGCCGGATACAACAATACCAGCCGCAGATGGGACGGCAGAAACGAAAACGGGAAACCAGTTCCCGATGGAACTTACTTCTATATCCTTGAAGTCAGAAATGTCGGGACTCGCACCGGCTGGATCCATGTGCGCGGAAACAAATAAATTATGCTCAATAAAATAAAGAATATATGAAAAAACTCCTGCCTGTATTGCTGCTATTTTTGGCAACCAGCGCATTTGCCCAGCAGGATGCCCTGTTCAGTCAATACATGTTTAATAAACTGACTGTAAACCCCGGATATGCCGGAAGCAGGGAAGTATTAAGCGCTGACCTCGTGGACCGTTATCAATGGCTGGGAATTGATGGTGCGCCCAAAACACTCACACTCAGCGTACATGCACCTCTTCGGAACAGCCATGTAGGTGTAGGCTTTTACATATACAGCGACCAGATCGGTCCTACTCTTGAGCAGGGTTTCGAGGCGACTTATGCTTACCGGATCAACCTTCCAAAGGGGAAACTTTCTTTCGGCCTGCAGGCAGGGTTTAAGTATTTCACTTTTGACTGGAATAAGATACTGGTAGAAGATCCCGATTATATGTTCGAAGGAACACAGCAATCCAAATTTTCTCCTGATGCCAACTTTGGCATATACTACTATTCCAATCATGCTTTTGCTGGCATTTCGTCAAAGCAACTCCTGCAAAATCAATATGGGATGGTAAACGTGAATGGTAAATCGGCTTATTCAAGACTCATGCGGCATTTTTACGGAATGGGCGGGTTAGCCCTTCCGATCTCGGACAAACTTATTTTCAGACCTTCAACGCTTATAAAATATGTTGCAAATGCTCCTCTCCAGGTCGATATCAACGCAAGTTTCCTGATAAATGAGCAGGTTTGGCTTGGCATGACTTATCGCACAGAACATGCACTTGTATTCATAACAGAATTTAATATCGGGAGCAAACTGCGCATCGGCTATTCATATGATCTGTACCTGAATGAGCTGATCAATAACAACAAGGGATCGCATGAAATACGACTCGGACTTGATATTGATATGCTCAGGAACAGGATGCTTACCCCAAGGTATTTTTAGAATATTAATGCTAATCGATCTAATGACCCGCTCATGAACAAGAGATTTTTTACCTTACTAATAGCGTTTGTCCTTGCAGGTACAATAGTAATGGCTCAGATCAGGCAGGCTGAAAAGCTTTTCAAAAGCTACAGGTATTCCCTAGCAATACCTTATTACCTTAAGATAGCCCAGAAAGCGGGCGACCCCGACCAGGTCCTTGCCATTGAAAGACTAGCCGATTGCTACCGTTTCATTAACGACCAGCTTAATGCTAAGGCCTGGTATGCAAAGACTGTAAAATATTCCAATGTCGATCCTATCAATTGGTTCTATTATGGCCAGGCACTGCGATGTGCCCAGGAATATGACCTGGCCAAGGAAGCCTACTTAAAATATGCAGAACTTGTTCCTTCCGATCCCCGCGGTAAAGAATATGCCGGTTTCTGCTCCCAGGTACCGATAATTAATGAAATTCCGCCATCTTTTGAAATAAAGAATGAACAAAAACTTAATTCCAAAGGGTCTGACTTTGGACCAACTTTATACAATGATGGAATAATTTTTGTCTCCGACCGCCGACAAAACTTTATGGATGGGAAAAAATATGACTGGACAAGTTTCAATTATCTCGATCTTTTCTATTCAAAACCGCTTTATCTGGATGAGTTTTACCAGGGCATGAATGACCCCAAACCTTTCCTGGAACAATTTAATCAAATGTACCACGATGGTCCTGCATCATTTGCCTGCCACGACAGCCTTGTTTTTCTCACGAGAACTGAAAAAGGGCGTGAAAAGAAAGACAAAGATAATTTTCGCACTGACAAACTCAAGTTGTTTTGGTCACGCAATAATGGTTCCTGGTCGAGAATGCAGCCTTTCTTCCTGAATTCCGATGAATATTCAGTGGGTCATCCTGCACTAGCGCCTGATGGAAAAACCCTTTATTTCGTTTCCGATATGCCTGGCGGAAAGGGAGGAACAGATATTTATTGTTGCCAGTGGGAAGGCGATAAATGGGGTGAGCCAAAAAACCTGGGTGATGTTGTGAATTCATTTGGCAACGAGATGTTTCCAAGCCTGAACGGAGATGAGCTCTATTTTGCATCCGACGGTCTCCCCGGATTAGGCGGACTCGATATCTTCCGCACCAAATTCGTCAATGGTGCATGGACAAAACCTGAAAACCTGGCCCCCCCTATAAACTCTTCGTTTGATGATTTCTCAATCGTGCTTACCCCTCAAGGCAAGAATGGATTTTTTAGTTCCAACAGGACGGGTGGAATTGGCAACGATGATATTTATGCCTGTAAACGGACCGAGAAAAAAACGAAGCCGGCTACCAAAAAAGAGAAAGAAGAGGAAATGGTGGCCAAAGCTGATTCCATAACCGTTACAGGATTTGTCAAGAATAAAGAAACTCTAAACCCGATGCCGAAAAGTGTCGTTTTCCTGCTTAACACGAAAACGGATAAGGTGACAGTATTTAAGACTGATTCCATCGGCATGTTTATTGCCCCGCTTGAAAAAGGTGTGCTGTATGTTGCAAAAACAATGAAAAACAACTACATGTCCGACTGTATTGATTTCAAGTTCAGTACAGCAGACACCACTCACCGGTTCAATACTCCCCGCGACCTGTTCCTTGACTCTCTGGAGATTAACAAAGTGTTTAAAGTAGCAAAGGACCAGCACTACGCGATTGAAAATATATATTATGATTTCGATAAACATTATATCCGGCCGGATGCCGAGGTAGAACTTGACAAACTGGTACAGATCATGAAGGAGAATCCGATCGTTATTGAACTGGGTTCACATACTGACAGCCGTGGAAGCAAGGAGTACAACCTTGACCTTTCACAACGAAGGGCCGAATCGGCTGTCAGGTATATCGTTATCCAGGGAATTGAACCAACACGTATTACGGCTAAAGGTTATGGTGAAACACAACTCACCAATCGCTGTTCCGACGGCGTTCCCTGCTCTCCTGAAGAGCACCAGGCTAACCGGCGTACTGAATTTAAAGTTACCGGGTTTGTAAACAGCGATAAACAAAACACCTTCGACATGAATAAATTTAATGATGGTGATGTAATCCCGGTATACATGTTCGACAGGAATTTTTTCATCAACTGCGTGCAGAACAAAATTCCTGAAGGATCCAAACCATCTTCTTCCCTGGGTAACACACCATCAGCAATAATTGCCAGTTCCAAAACTGCTGGGTCTATCCAGCACTCTGAAAACAAACCTGAGCAGGTTCTTTCATCGCCCGTAGGACAAGAAACTCAACCAACCAATATAAATTCAAATGAAAGTTCAACCAAGGCTGAAGATAAGCCGGCAATTGAGATCAGCACATTAAAGAAAGGAACGGTGGTTTATAAGGTACAACTCCTTGCATTATCGAGATCAATTGCTGTAAACGACCCTGCTTTTGATGGTCTGCACGATATTAAAATGTATGAAGAAGACGGGCTATTTAAATATACTTCCGGACTTTTCACTTCAGCTGATGAAGCTCATGCATACCGGGATGAAATTATCCGTCTTGGATTCAAGGATGCTTTTATGGTGGTATTCGCCAATAATACCCGAATTTACGAATACTAATATCCTTTCTATTTAACCGTTAATTAAAGGATTGCCAATAAAGTATTGCGCAGGAAACTCATCCAGTCTATTGTTAATACAATTGAACCCGACCAGCTCGTAAGCTAAATAAAAGCCCCACTTCATTCAAGGTGGGGTTTCTGCATAAAGCTATCAACTGAGAGAGAAATTATTTCTCAATAGTTTCCCTGAGTTTATGAGTTTCCTTGATTACTCCGGCAAAAAAACGATTTCGTTCTTTGGCAGAAGTGCCACTGATAAAGCTTGCCGATTTCATAAGGTTCTTTAAAGAATGTCCAATCTGATCACAAAAATCATTATTGTCAGTCATCATTAAGTTTAGGGTATTGTAGGCCATGTAAGTAACTTTGACTGTATCTGTGACAATAAGCACTGTATTATCGCTCAAAAGAACTTCATTAATATACACTTTGTAGCTTTCTTCAATACCTATTGCATCGGCTCCATAATTGAATTTAAGTCCGCTTTCAACTTGTTTTTGCATATGGTTGATAAAAATCACCATCACATCGCAAATTCGTAATGCATCATTTTTATTGCTGAAGAATCCTGACTCCCAGCAAAATTCAATCTGGCGCATAATACGGCTAAACGTTTCATTATTCCAGATTTCGATGCTGGGAATAAGGTTATATGCAGATAAAAGTTGTCTGCCTGTTTCAATGTTTCGTGTATCTACATCGTTGAATGAGAACTGCTTTCCCTGGAATTCACTGAACCGCAAAAGGATTTTCTGCCAAAAATAAAATTTGAATGCAATCAATTCCGGGAAATCAAAATAATAATAAATGGGCAGATCCCTGGCAGCATAGATCACTTCCTTATGTTTACTGGCCTGAACCCTTTGAATTTCTTTTTGCATCAGCGAAAACCAGCCTTTGAACCCAAAGTTGTCCTCATGTATTATTAATGGCTGGAATAGGACAGATTTACGATCCGGGTTAATAAAATTCTCAATCGGAATGTTAAAATGTGAACAAAGTATGTTTGATTCCTCAAGTGACAATGGTTTTTGACCCCTGATACGCCGGTATGCACTATCATAACTTATACCCAGTAATTCTGAGATTTCGTGTACTAATGAAATATGGTTTGGGAGAAGTGCTTTTATAGTTTTAAATACTGAATGTTGAACAGATTCGTCAATTCTCATTTCTCTCCTGTTATTGAACTTGATTAAAGCAAAAACATCAGTAATACGAGTTAATAAAATCCTCACGGATAAAGCAGTAAGCTAATTTTTTCTGCAGAAATTAGTCCTTTTAGAACGGAATAAGTATCGAAATGTTCAAATAAATAAACCTGTTTTATGTAAAAATCCAACATTAAATTCAAGATTCATGGTTCGCTCTCAATAAATTGGCAGATTATCAATTCCTGATCCTTATTTCTGTTTCAAATACGCAATAATTGCAAAAGTGACAATCGGGTACTGCAAAAAGTCACACACAATGATCTGTTATACCTATAATTTTGTGTTATGTTTATTTAATCTAAATTAATATAAAAAATGAAATCAAGAATCTTATTGACAGTAGTAATGTTATTTTCAATAGTCAGATTGATGGCCCAGGAAAATAACAAATCAGAAGTATCTCTTCCAAGGATACCCCTTATCGGGGAATCAGCACCTTCATTTATTGCCCAGTCAACCAACGGTGAAATTAATTTCCCGGAAGTTTATGGTCGTAGCTGGAAAATCTTGTTCAGTCACCCGGCCGATTTTACGCCTGTTTGCTCTACGGAACTGCTTGAATTGGCTCAACTTCAGGATGATTTTTCTAACCTGGGAGTAAAACTTGCAGTTGTATCAACTGATGCGCTTTCAAATCATGAAGCATGGAAAAAATCAATCGAAACAATTAAATATAAGGGCAGGAATCCTGCTAAAATTGAATTTCCGCTGATTGATGATCAAAGCTGGCAGGTAGCAAAGGAATACGGTATGATCCAGCCTTCCGCAAATCCCCGGAAAGATGTGAGGGGTGTATTCATAATTGATCCAAGCAATATAATCCAGGCAGTCTTTTTCTACCCGATGAACGTCGGCAGAAATATGGATGAAATAAAAAGAACTGTTACAGCCCTGCAAATTGCACAGAAGAATAAAGTTCTTACACCTGCCGACTGGAAACCCGGAGATGATGTATTGATAAAAAATGTCAGGAATGCGGATGAGAAAGAAGCGCTTGCTGCTCAAACTGATCCTAACCTTTACGAAGTTTCCTGGTATATGATATTTCAGAAAATGAAATAGCCATCTCGACCTGAAAATGATGAGACCAACAGAAAATGATAATGCTTATAACCATGGCGTAGAACATGTGACCTATAAAAAATAAAATATTAGCGCATTAAATAGCCATCTCGTCATGAAAATGACGAGACCAACTGAAAATGATAATACATTCAACCATGGCGTATTCCTCCCGATAGCTATCGGGATGACCTTAAAAAACAAATTATTAGCAGATGAAATAGCTATTTTATTCTGAAAATACGAAGGCAAGAGCCCAGCCTAAAACAAAGGCTGAGCCCTTGCCTTATAATTATCAACCCATACGGGAAATAAACAGTTTTATGATTACAAGAATTACAACTATTCCTCCAATCATGAGGAAGAAGGGTAATGCGCCGACATTCTTTTTCCTCTCCTGCTGAGGCTCATTTTCAAGATATTCGCTCATATTTTTTTGGTATTTAATTTATACTAAAATTTTAGGCTACAATATCACTAAGACGCGCATTTTAACATGCATGTAGTATATTGATAAAGTTACCTTGGAATAGGGAAACCCATGCACTAAAAGTCATGGTTTTAATAAAATACAGACTATAAACGAAGGGTCATCCCCTTAATAAATAATGGAATAGTATGATATACAATTTGGAGAAATAACAGGGAAGACACAACCCATTGCATCCTGCTCCCATATGATAAAACTGCATGAACGATTGAAATGAGCTTAAAAATCCCCCCCCCATTGTCAAGCCTGATGCTCCGGTGAGCCACTCCATGTGCAGGGACCAAAAAGAGGCCAAGCGCTGAAGCCTCGCCGTTAACGTTAAATCGGCTTGCAGCAATTGCTTTCCTTTCGCAGGCTTTTTGTACCGTACTCCCAAAGAAAAGGGAATGAAGCATGACCAATAGAATACACAGCGAAACAGGGACTTTCATAAAAAGCAATTCGTTAAGCAAATTTAAACCATTTATTAATATTTCAATTATTAATACTCATATTGCTCATCAATAAGTGGATTGTCACTTTTGGCTTATCACTTATGGCATTAATTTCATCAAATCATCAGCCATTGAACCATACCCTCTTATTTCTGTTTAAGTTTGTGTAACTATACATAATCAAATGTCCACTGTAAATACAAAACCACTTATTCAACTTAAGGCAATCCAGGTACAGTCGAATATTGAAATAGCCCCGTCAGTTTTCGTGCTTTCCTTTCCCCGCGAATTTACTTTTCGTGCCGGCCAGGTACTTGGACTTGGCCTTTCATCTGCCGATGACCCCCGTTTATATAGCATAGCCAGTGGTGAAAAGGAACCGGATATAAGAATCCTTTACAACATTAAACCCGAAGGTCATCTCACTCCAAGCCTGGCGCAACTGAAACCAGGCGATACCTTATGGATCACTCCCCCTTTCGGTAATTATGAGGGTTCTAACGAACCCGGCTACTGGATAGCCGCCGGTACAGGACTGGCACCATTTTCCAGTATGTTTAACTCAGGAATGGGTGGCAATAAAATCGTGATCCATGGCGGACGCACACTTGATTCATTTTATTTCAGCAATGAACTTCTTGAGGCTTTCGGCGAACGGTATGTGAGATGTTGTTCGCAACAGGCTGGTGACGGAGTTTATCACGGCCGCGTAACCCGGTATCTTGAAAAACAGGATAACCTGCCGGAAGATCAAAAGTACTACCTTTGCGGCGGCGCCGAAATGGTGATGCAATGCCGCGAAATCCTTATGATGAAAGGTATTCCTTTCAACAATATCATTGCGGAAATATACTTCTGAAGCTATGCATGAAATGAAAGTCCGGCCGGGGAAAGAGCCACTGCTGGGCAAAACCCTCTCCGATTTAAAGGAACTTGTGACAGGAATGGGGCTCCCCGCTTTTACCGGTGGACAGATTGCATACTGGCTCTATAAAACAGAAATTCAGTCGATCAGTGAAATGACTAATATTTCAAAGAGCGTTCGTGCCCGGCTGGAAGAATGTTATACCATCGGAACACAGGCATCCGTTATGATGCAGGAGTCAATTGACAGAACTAAAAAATATCTTTTTCCTACCATCGGGGGGAAATTTATTGAATCGGCGTTCATTCCTGATACCCGTCGTAATACGCTTTGTGTTTCCACACAGGTAGGCTGTAAAATGGGCTGCCTATTCTGCATGACCGGAAAACAAGGATTCCAGGCCAACCTTCTGGCGGGCGAAATTCTCAACCAGTTACGCTCACTTCCTGAACGGGCATCAATCACTAACATCGTATTTATGGGAATGGGTGAACCTTTTGACAACCTCGAGGCGGTGATGAAAGCTCAGGAAATCTTCACTGCCGAATACGGGTTTGCCCTGAGTGTCCGAAAAGTTACAGTTTCAACCATTGGCATTGTTCCGGCCATGAAGACCTTTCTTGAAAAAAGCAAATGCAACCTGGCAGTAAGCCTTCATACGCCCTTTGATGAAGAACGCCGCCGCCTTATGCCGGTACAGCATGTTTACCCCATCAGGGAAGTTATTGACACCATCAACCAGTTCGACCTTGGGAAATACCGCCGGGTTTCGATGGAATATATTGTTTTCAGTGAACTGAACGACACTCCCCGCCATGTAAAGGAACTGGCCCGCCTGCTGAACAAGACACGTTGTCGAATCAACCTGATACGGTTTCACCCTGTACCCGGTGTCCCGCTATCAGTTACCAACGAAGAAAGACTTCTGTCTTTCCAGAAAGCACTCAATGACAAAGGAATTGTAACAACAGTGAGGGCATCGCGCGGCCTTGATATTGACGCTGCATGCGGGCTTTTATCCACAAAAGCCCTTGTGAAACAGGAAAATGCCGATTTCTGACCATTTTTTTCAATTCAATACAATTCATTTATACATTTGCTAACCAAAAGTAAGACTTTAAGAAAATGTTCCTGCCAGCGTACAATATCTATACTTAATCACGTCAAATCTATCATCCAAAAAATAAAAAGAATCGTAAATGAAGGTTAAAGTAATCGAATTTCAACCCGCGCAACTCTGTTAATACTATCGTTTAAAAGGTCAGCAACTATTCATCAAAATACCACAAATCGATCTGAACTATACTCTTCAGCATGCTACTAAACAATAAGATATTGCTGGTTGAAGACTCAAAGTCCGACCGGTTTCTTTTTTCCAGGTACCTGCTTCAGTTAGGGTATGAATGCGATAGTTTTGAACATGGCAGGGAGTTGATAGATAATCTATCTGGCTATCCTTCGTCGGTTATATTGCTTGATATTGAGTTACCGGTGATGAATGGCATTGATACAGCAATTTATATACGGGAACATTTTAAGGAAAGTGATCAGCGGTTCATTCTCATCGGGCTGACCAGCCACGATGATCCTGAAATAATGGACCGCATCGTTGAATCCGGTTTTGATGATTGCCTGCATAAGCCTCTTTTAAAGCTTGATCTTGATGCAAAACTCAGGCAATACATTTTGGTTAATTACAGTAATAACAATAGTAATACAGCAACCGATACATCAAACAATCACAGCAACCGGATTTATTCACTCGAAATGTTCGAAGCCGATGATCCTGAATTTCTTCAATCTATTGTTGAAATGTTCGTTACCAGCACTCCAGATGCCATTGCGGAGATGAAATTGGCCTATGATAAACTGGACTGGGAATTGCTTCGTCAGCACGCACATAAACTGAAGCCCCATTTTAATTATTTCATGATTACAAAAGCTGCTTCTGCGCTCCAGGAAGTAGAGGAATATGCCCGTCGTGCAAATGGAATTGATAAATTACCCGGGTTACTTGAATATATTGAGAAATCAGGCTTGCAGGCTGTTGAACAAATGAAGATGGATTATCTTACCATCTGATAATTTCCCCTTTGCAAATACCTGATCCATTCACGAGTCTGTAACGAATCCTTTAATGAAAGACCTCACCGTAGGAAACAGCGGGCGGCTTATTTTCAGCTTTGCTATTCCCATGCTTATCGGTAATGTATTCCAGCAATTCTACAACATTGCCGATAGTATTATTGTGGGAAAGTTCATCGGGAAGGAAGCGCTTGCGGCAGTCGGTGCGTCATTCCCGCTTATTTTCATGCTCATTTCCTTTGTCGTGGGAGTTGCCATGGGAACCACCGTCATTATTTCCCAATATTTCGGCGCCCGAGACCTCCACAATGTAAAACGGGCCATGGATACCATGTACATCTTTCTTTTTTTTGCATCCATTGTGGTAACTATTCTGGGAGTTCTATTCAGCAAACCTATTTTCAGGCTCATAAATCTTCCGGCAGATATTATGCCCCAGGCCGTTACCTATTTCAATGTTTACCTTATCGGCATCATCTTCTTTTTTGGGTTCAACGGGACAAGCGCCATACTCAGGGGGCTGGGTGATTCAAAAACCCCCTTGTACTTTCTGATCATTTCAACCGTTACTAATGTATTACTGGCGGTTCTTTTTGTCGCCGTATTCAAATGGGGTGTGGCCGGAGCAGCTTTTGCCACAGTGATATCGCAGGCCGGGGCTTTTATTACCGGTATTATTTACCTGAACCGAACCCATGAAGTAGTAAAACTATCCTTCCGTAATCTCGAATTTGACCGGGCTATCTTTAAGAAAAGCTTACAAATAGGGCTTCCGTCAGGATTTCAGCAGACTTTTGTCGCGTTGGGTATGCTGGCAGTTATGCGGATTGTGAATGAATTCGGAACCGACGTAATTGCCGCCTTCAGCGTGGCAGGGAGAATTGATTCTTTTGCAGGAATGCCCGCCATGAATTTCGGGGTTGCATTATCTACGTTCGTAGGTCAAAACCTGGGTGCTCGGAAAATTGACCGGGTTAAACAAGGCTTTAAATCTACCTTGTACATGTCGTCGGCACTGGCAATCTTTACTACAATTATGGTAGTACTTTTCTCACGTCCGCTTATGGGCGCTTTTACCAGCGACCCGGCTGTTATCAGCATCGGCTCGCATTACCTGGTGATAGTAGGTGCTTTTTATGTGCTTTTTTCCACCATGTTTGTGATAGGCGGGGTAATGCGGGGAGCCGGCGATACCCTGATCCCCATGTTTATCACCCTTTTTTCCCTCTGGATTATCCGTATACCCCTTGCCTGGATATTTTCAAGACATATGGGCTATATCGGGATCTGGTGGTCAATCCCTATCGCATGGTTCATTGGGATGACACTGTCTTATCTGTATTACCTCAAAGGTAACTGGAAGAGAAAGGTGATTGTACGGCATGAGGCGCCGGTTCCGGTTTCGGAGGAAATGACGATAGAATAGATTTAAGACAAAAGATAAAAGGAGGGAAGACAAAAGTGGAAGAATTAATGTGTAATTTCTATCATCCTAAGTTCCAGATTTACGAAAACCTTGGTTTATTAAAATATTGACTTGATTAAAATACTGATAATTTATTGTCATGAACTTGGTCGCTTAGTATGAAATGAGAAAACAACTAAATGTTACAATACTAGCTACCAAATCTGAAAAAACAATAACTTTGGACAAATTGTTTTCCAGCAAATACTAAGTTGAAAACCAGCTTGCAGTGCAGGAGTTGGGAAAAAAATTGAAAACAAGAATGGAAGCCCACGAATATCGGTTAATACTTATTAAAGTAAAATAAGATGATAACATATATTAAAATAAACGGGTTTAAATCCTTTCAAAACTTTGAAATGGAATTTACCCCTCTAACAATAATTGCTGGCACAAATGCTTCAGGAAAAAGCAATCTATTTGATGCTCTATACCTTCTATCACGTTTAGCAGAATCTGACAATTTAAAAAAAGCCTTCAGTGAGCAAAGGGGAGAATTTATAGAATTGTTTACTCAATATGGAGATGATAAGTATGCATCAGAAATGAATTTTATTGTGGAAATGCTTGTTAACAAGAGGGTTATAGATGCTTGGGGTAATGAAGCTGAACTAAAATACACGAGGCTACGTTATGAACTTAGAATCAAAAGATTTACAAATACATCAGGCATTGAAGATCTCAACGTAATTTTTGAAAAATTAATAAAATTGAATCATCAAGATGATAGATGGGTAAAACTGATTCCATTTAAATACTTGGAAAATTGGCGCCCAAAAGTAATAACAGGAAAGAGAGGAATTCCATATCTTGATACAGAAAAGGAGAATAATATTTTGACTGTTCTAGCTCCTCAAGATGGAGTTGGAGGTAATAAAAGACGATTCCCATTAAACAATGCAACAAGGACAGTCTTAAGTAGTTTTGATACAATAGATTTTCCTCATGTATTAGCAGCGAAAGCAGAAATGCGGAGTTGGAAATTTCTCCAATTGAATCCTGATGATTTAAGACAAGCAACTAGTAAGAATAAAGGCGAAGATATAATTACTACTAGCGGAAAAAATTTAGCAGCAGCCCTTTTTAGAATCAAACAAATTGATTCATATAATCTTACTGAGGTTTCCCGTAAATTAAATAGCTTCTTGCCAAATTTTATTGAAGTGGATGTTATAGATGATAGTGAGAACAAACAGTATATTATCAAATTAAAAGACACAGACAAGAAAGAATTTTCATCAAGGGTACTTTCCGAAGGAACATTACGAATTCTGGCATTGTGCATACTACAATATGATAGTAATCATTCAGGATTACTATGTTTTGAGGAGCCAGAAAATGGTATTCATCCATTTAGGATTAAAGCAATGGCAAACTTATTAAAGGATCTAAGTGTTGATTTCGGTGATACAGATTTGCCTTTGAGGCAAGTAATTGTCAACACACATTCGCCCATTTTGGTGAACGAAATATATCATTGGAGAAATGATAGTAACGTTAGTATATGGTATGCTCAAATGAGAACTTCAATATCAGATATTGAGAGTCATAGAATTAAATTGAACATTACAAAAATTAGTCCTGTAATAAAAGAGAATGCTTCACAATTAACATTAGCATATTCAGAACAAGAAATGAAGATGACCTTAGTTAATGTTAAAAATTATTTGCAATCTGCTGATTTTGAATACGATATTAATCATTAATAATGTATGGATAGATTATTATTTGTAGGATTATTTACTGAAGGTTCAACTGACATTCGTTTTCTTGAAAGTATAGTAAAAAGAACACTTGATGAACTAGCTTTTAATTGTAAAGAGCAAATTGAAACAGATTTATTGACTCTAGAAATTGATAAAACAGGATTAGGTTTCGTTGAGCAAGTTAAGAAAGCTTCAAAAATAGGTTTACAAGATTATGGAATTTCCATATTGTGTGTTCACACAGATGCGGATAACGCATTTAGAAGAATTATTAGAACAAAGGTAAAACCTGTTCAGGATTCAATAAAAACTTTTTCAGATGATAATTGTAAAAGTATCGTATTCATTGTTCCTGTACAAATGGTTGAATCATGGATGTTGGCAGATAAGAGTTTATTCAAAACTGAAATAAATTCAGTTAAAAGTGACAAAGAACTGGGAATCAATCAACCTCCGGAAAATATTTCTGATCCAAAAGAAGCAATTGAAAATGCAATTCATATCGCTAAAGCTGATCTAACAAAAAGAAAGAGAGGTAAAGGCATTTCGATTTCGGATTTATATCAAATATTAGGTCAAAAAATAGAACTGGATGTGTTAAGCAAGCTACCCTCCTATATTAAGTTCAAGACTGAGCTTTATCAAGCCTTACATCAACTTAACTACTTATAAAATAGGCTCCCATCTAGATTACCAGTTGGGCATACAATTATAAATAATAAAGCCATTATCTTCTTTTTGAAGGACATCCTTTGAACAAAAGCATTTCTTTACATTATTCCGCTCAACATTTATGTTTCATTGATATGCTTTAAAGGATGGCCATACTATTCGCCAAACGTCTCATATTCAAACCGGATCCTGTAATCCTGCATGGCACGTTGGCCGCGGCCGTTAATGTAAACATGGGTGGTAACGATGTGGTCGTTTTCGTTATACGTCCGTTCAACGGTACTGAGCACTTCTTCATCTTCTTCGGTAGATGTTTCCTGTAAAAGAAGGTTTCCCCGCTCATCATATTCCATTTTCATCAGCTCAATTCCTGTTACTGTCTCTTCTCTGATTTCAACGGCCTGTCCTTTTACATCATATGTATAGGTAGAACGTGCAACCAGTTTCCCATTTCTGTCAAAACGCCTTGAAACCAGCCTTTTACCATTTTCACCGTATTCATGGGTAAGGGAGAATTCTTCCTCCTTTCCCTCTACTGATTCCTCTGTCAGGTTACCCACCTCGTCATAGCTGAATTTTTTCTTGGAAATCACTGCCCCATCAGCATCATATTCGGCTTCCGATAGCAGCAACGCACCCTTGTATTCCAGGTCAACGCGGTTGCCGACTTCACCCTCGCTGTCGGTAGTTACTTTTGAAATCAGCATGCCTACCGCATTATAGGTATATACAGTTTCGTCGAAGGAATCGTCCAGGTAATGAAGCTGCTCCTTGTAAAGGCGTCCCTGTTCATCGTATTCGGAGGTTCGGTGCTCCGAAATAAAATCATCTTCCTCGATCAGTATTTCCTCAACCAGGCGGCCCTTGTTGTCGTATGCATATTCTGACTTATGCTCAAGTTCTCCTTCCGGAGAGAAGGTTTCTTCTGACAAGGTATTGCCATATTCATCGAATTCGGTGTTTTGATACTGGTATTCATGTTCCCTGATTTCTTCTTCTTCGAGGCCATCGGTATGAAGCGCGCGGAACGAGCGGCTGCTTTTCAGTTTTAATGCCATAGCACTTGGAATTAACTTGGTTAGGATGCGCAAAACTATTAAATATGAAGCATTACCCGGCATGAAATGCTGACAATTTGAAGTTTATTAACAGGATGGACAACATTTGAGGCAATCTTACTTCAACTTTATTAGTATAAAACGGCAAAAGTCACTTAAACATGGAAACAATTCTGTTAGTATCAATTTCCTTGATGGTACATATGAGATATTATCTTCGTAGTCATTTCCTGAAACAGGTTCATAAAAAAGTTTACATGTTATCAACAGTTATGGAATAAGCAGAATACCATCGACAATATTAAAATTTCCGACCTTTGCACAATAAATTCCTGCTTTTTCAAGTATTTCATTAAGTCAGACCCAATATCATGATAAATAAACTTCGAATTAAAGGCAAGTTGCAAGGCAATTTACTATTTCTAATTATAGCTGTTTTAGGTTTGAAAGGCAATGCCTTTTCGCAGGAAACTTCATCCGATAGTTTGTTCGCCGCAAAACTCATGGAAGACAATCTTGCGCTATATGCACAGACTGACAGCCTCGATAAGGTAATTTCTGATCTCAACCACCGAAATTCTTTGCTAAGGATACAGGTTGATTCCCTGCAAGCTTCACTGAACCTGATGAGTCAAAAGTTGGCTCTTTCGAAAAACAAGAACGACAGTATCCAACTGGAACTAATCAACCTAAACCGGATAATCCTTGCAAACAAACAGGACATGCTTTTGCTCAACACGCAGCTGGAGCAAAAATCGCAACAACTCCGCGACAAGGAATTCCAGCTTTCAAAATCGGAGATGGAACTTAAGGATCTCAAAACTACTGCCGAGATCAGCCAGATTAAGTTAGAAGGCAAGATTGATGTGCATAATTCCCAGTTGGAAGGCAAATCGAAGGAAATTGCCTATCTCCAGAAATCAGTTGAGGAAAAAGACAGGCTTGTGCGGGAAAAAACTGAAGAATTAAATGCCTATTACCATGAAAAAGATAATTCGTTGCGAATTATTGATTCATTATCCAGGGCCCTTAACCAGAAGGAGCTAGATTACATAAGGGTATCGGAAAGGCTGAAGATCATTGAAAGCCAGTACAACGATATTCTTGCGAAACAGACAGCCGCAACCAATAAGAAAAAGAAGATCCGTTTTATCCAGGGGGTCGGCTTAAAGAATTACCGGACTCCCGACTGGCAACTGACTCAAAACCCCAATGGCAGCGACCTTGTAATTACAAATAAAAATGCCGGTAAACTTGAATTCGATTATATAACCGGGGTAAGTCTATCACTTGTTGACCTGACAAAAAAAGACGCCAATTTCACTTACGATGCCGGGCTGTTCTTCGGATTTGGCGGGCAGAACCTGTTCAAGAACTTTTACATAGGACCCAGCTTTAAAATACTGGATTTTTTCCACGTGAGCCTCGGAATAAATGCGGCTGAATACCAGCAATTGCAGTCAGGTTACCAGGAAGGACAGCATGCTACCACCATTGCACTGGTAAAGGAATGGAAAACTAATATTTACCTTGGGTTTACCGTCGACCTGGAATTGTTGTCCAGTATTCCGAAGAAATTCTAATCACCCGGTTACTGGCTGCTCCCGTCAGGGAAGGTAGCAGGCCTGGCAAATGAAGGATTTGTAAGGAATTCATCATCACGCAAGGTCTTAATGAATGCAATCAGGTCGGCTTTTTCGGAAGGCAGGAGCTGGATTCCGCCATCATTTACATGATGCATAAGCGGACTTACATAGGGCGACCAGACCACCTTGTGCGAATAGAAATCGATAACTTCTTCCAGTGTTTTAAACCTCCCGTCGTGCATGTAGGGGCCGGTCAGCTCGATGTTGCGAAGTGTCGGGGCTTTGTAGGCGCCTATATCCTTGGGATCATGGGTAACGGAATAGCGGTCGCGGGTATCGGTAAAAACGGAATCTTTCCCGTTATTATAGAACAGGTTAGTGGTAAATAAGGGATTGCCATCGCCGCCATGGC
>JANXXZ010000255.1 GCA_025350385.1 Bacteroidales bacterium | reverse complement strand
GGCTGGGCACAGATGAACAATCATGCAAATCTCATTTTAAAATTATATGGTCAGGCCAGAGGCCGGGCGGCTGAATACTGGGGAAAAGAGTTCTTCGATTCGGATAAGCAGATCCTTCTTTTTAATCTTCCCGCTCAGGCCACAATCAGCTATCAGAAACAGGAAAAGGAATATCAGGGGTATCTCGATGCCTTTGTGAAAGGGATGAATGATTTTACTGTCAGGCATCCTGAAGAGATAGGCGAAAAATTCAGACAAGTCTTGCCGGTGACTGTATATGATGTTCTTTCTCATACCCAGAGGGTCACATGTCTTGAATTCCTGGCTTCTGAGGATATTTACACCGCAAAAAAAATGTCCGAAGCCGGATCAAACTCGATAGCCATTGCCTCAGCTAAATCTGCTTCAAAGAAGGCAATGCTGCTTACCAATCCTCATCTTCCCTGGTCCGATTATTTCTTGTGGTTTGAGGCCCATATGAATACAAAGGGTTTTAACGCCTATGGTATTGCTCTTGTTGGGATGCCTTCATTATCAATGGCATTTAATAACAATCTTGGCTGGGCACATACTGTGAATCCCCTGGATGCATCTGACCGGTACGAGCTGACCCTGGTGGGAGAAGGATATTTACTCGATGGTACAACTGTTCCGTTCGACAGGAAAACTGTAACGATAAAAGTAAAAGGGGAAGATGGATCCTTTAGTGAGGAAAAGGTGGAGCTTAAGTACTCCAAACACGGACCTGTAGTTGGGGAAAAAGGTACAAAGGCATATGCTGTAAGGATAGCCGGACTGGAGAATGTGAGGATTTTTGAGCAGTATCATAAGATGGCTTCCGCAAAAAATCTCAACGAATTTGAGACGGCTCTCAAAATGCTGCAGAACCCGATGTTCAATGTGATCTATGCTGACAAAACGGGTAACATACTTTATGTATTTAACGGTGATATTCCAAAACGCAACCAGGGTGATTTTTCGTTCTGGAAGGGAACTATCGATGGTACGGATTCAAAACTGATCTGGCAGCAGATCCACCCGTATGAAGACCTTCCCCGTTTACTGAATCCACCGGCAGGATTTATTCAGAATTGCAACGATCCACCATGGACATGTACTTATCCTACTGTTCTGGATCCCCAAAAATATCCTTCATATATGGCTCCGTCAGCGGGCATGTTATTACGGCCTCAGCGAGCTGTTAATATGATCAAAGATAATCCTTCCGTTTCTTTTGAGCAGTTGATAGATTATAAACTCAACACAGGAATGGAATCTGCCGACAGATTTCTTGACGAGCTGCTTGCTGCGGTCAGCAATGTCCATGACACAACCATACAAAAAGCTGCGAACGTCCTGAAAAAGTGGGACAGGAAAACCGATGCAGGCAGCAGAGGCGCAGTATTATTTACTCTCTGGTGGGATGAGATAAGGAACAACATGTTTGCAGTACCATGGAATAAAGATGAGCCTGTAACAACGCCGCGTGGTTTTAAGGATAAGAAACAGGTTGCAGACCTGCTCGTTAAAGCCGCATATAATGCCATGAATAAATATGGCTCACTGGATATCGCATGGGGTGATGTATACCGGTTCCGGATGCCGGGAATAGATTTTCCGGCAAACGGAGGCCCCGATCAATACGGCATCTTCAGAACAATATATTTTGCAGATGACAGTGACAATAAAAAACATGCTGTTGCCGGTGATACATATATTGCAGTTACCGAATTTGGGGATAAAGTCAAAGCCGAGGTACTGCTGAGTTACGGTAATTCTACACAACCTGGTAATAAGCATGCAGGAGATCAGCTTAAGATGTTGTCTGAAAAGAAATTACGCCCTGCTTTATTAGACAGGGGATCCATTATGAAAAACCTTGAAAAACGTGAATCCCTGACATATCATTTCTAAAAACCTAACGATTTACTTGAAACTGAAACAAACCTAACTATGAAAAAAGGATTTAAAAAAAGAAAATGGCTGAAAAGCATCAGGACCATTTTTCTTATTACGCAGATCATTCTTCTTATAAGTATGTTATTTCCTGCTCCGGTAAATGCGGCAGGTGGTTCCCAGCAGACAAAAAAAATAACAGGTACGGTTTTTGAAGAGAACGGTAAACCTCTTACGGGTGCCACAATCCTGGTGGAAGGAACCACTACGGGTGCTCTCACAGATTCAAATGGGAAATATTTTTTGGAAACGGCAAAAGAGAATCCGGTTCTTCTTTTCTCATTTATAGGTTATAAGGCCCAGAGTGTGGCTGTCAATGACCGGCCTGTAATAGACATCTCCATGCTTCCTGATCTACAGACTTTGGATGAGATAGTTGTGGTAGGGTATGGAACACAGAAGAAGGTAAATCTTTCAGGTGCAGTGGATGTGGTTACTTCCAAATCGATTGAGAACCGTCCGGTTTCGAACGTAGTGCAGGCGCTTCAGGGAGTTGCACCAAACGTTAATATTACAGTTGGCAACAACGGAGGGGAAATGGGGGCGAAGCTGAATCTTAATATCCGCGGTCAGGGATCAATAAGCGGGGGAAATGTTTACACCCTCGTGGATGGCATTGAACAGGATATTTCAAACCTGAATCCCGATGATATTGAATCAATTTCAGTTTTGAAGGATGCCGCAGCTTCTGCCATATATGGAGCGCGTGCTGCCTTCGGAGTCATCCTTGTTACGACGAAAAAAGGAAAGAGTGATGGTATAAGCATTAACTATAACAATAACTTTTCATTCGCATCACCTACCATTGTGCCGCACTCGGTAAATTCAATGAAATTTGCCCAGTATTTTAATGTGGCTTCAGTTAATGATGGCAAACCGCCGCTTTTTCAGCAGATAATCCTCGATAATATCCAGAGATATCAGGACGGGAATATTGATTACTGGACAATCCCTGTTCCATGGGCTCCGTTATTCTGGTTAACATATTCGGGAGCATGGGCCAATACCGACTGGTATAAGGAAGATTATAAAACATGGACTCCTAACAGTACTCACAATCTCAGTATCAGCGGAGGAGACAAGAGGACTCAGTTCTATATCTCGGGTTCCATCTTCGATCAGAGCGGGTTAATGAAAATCGGCGATGACAGCTTCGGAAGAAACAACTTCAATTCGAAGGTCAATACAAAAGTTTTTGACTGGCTGAGATTCAATTTCACTACCAAATTTAACAGGACGATTATTAACCGTCCTAGTTACGACAGGTCGCTTTACTATAATTCACTTGCCCGACAGTGGCCGACAAATGCCCCTTATTACCCCGATGGAAATCTTTCGGCCGATAATGTTCAGATCTGGCTTGAGCAGGGTGGCAGGTACAAGGAAGGACAGAATGAGCTGACTGTTATACCTGGATTTGAAATTGAACCTTTGAAAGGCTGGGTCATCTATACCAATTACAGATGGAAGATGAATACATCATCTATTACGGATCATCAGGCAAAAGTGGTGGGAACACTGGCAGATGGTTCTAATACTTTCCTCAGACCCACTAACAGTTTTGCCAGTTATAATTCTGAAAGCTTTTATAACTCCCCGAATATTTATACCACCTATAACAGAAATATCGGGAATCATGCATTTTCGATTCTGGCAGGTTTTGAACAGGAGCTGCTTCAGTATGAATCCACATATGGCAAAAGATTTGACCTTATTTCTGACGATGTTCCTTCACTCGCAACAGCTACAGGAATTCAACAGACAAACGGAACCCTGGGTCATGCTGCCACGAGGAGCTTTTTTGGCCGGTTAAACTATAGCTATAAAGAAAAATATCTTCTTGAGATGTCACTTCGCCATGATGGTTCTTCAAAATTTCCAAAAGACTTCAGATGGGGAACATTCCCTTCAGGATCTGCAGCTTATGTGATTTCAAAGGAGACTTTCTGGCAACCTCTCATAAACTATTTCAATTTACTTAAGATAAGAGCATCGTATGGCGCATTGGGTAATCAGGATGTGGCAAATTATCTCTATATTGAGCGTCTGCCAATTTCCACCAACCTGCCATATATTATGGGCGACACTCGTCCTAATTATGTCAGTATGCCAGGGTTGATCAGTCCGGGACTCACATGGGAAAAAGTCAACTCGACAAATTTTGGTATTGATGCAGGCTTCCTGAAAAACAGACTGAACCTCTCATTTGATTATTTCGTAAGGAACACCTATGATATGCTGGGACCGGCTGAATCACTTCCAGCTGTTCTGGGCACCGCCGTGCCAAAATCGAATAATGCAACTTTACGATCAAAAGGATTTGAGTTTGTACTCGCCTGGAAGGATTATATAAGCGATTTCTCATACGAAGTTAAATTCCTGCTCTCCGATGTCAAGTCGGAAATTACCAGGTATTATAATCCTCAGAAATTATTAAGCGGAGGATTTTATGAGGGTGCACAGCTTGGTGATATCTGGGGATTCAAAACTACAGGATTGTTTAAGTCTGACGCAGAGGCTGCTGCCTCGGATCAAAGTTACCTTTCTGCTGAACCATGGCGTGCAGGCGATGTTCAGTACACCGATATCAATGGCGACGGAAAGATCAATATTGGCAAAAACACTGTTGATGATCCTGGTGACCTTACAATTATTGGGAACTCAACACCTAGATATTCCTATAGCTTTATCCTGAATGCAGCATGGAAAGGATTTGATTTTAACATGTTGTGGCAGGGTATAGGTAAACGTGATCTGGCTCTTGGAGGTCCATTATTCTGGGGAGCCGCCGGTGTTCCTGATGGTCAGTGGTTCTCAATCGGTCTGAAGGAGCATATGGATTACTGGACCCCGGAAAATACTGATGCATACTGGCCCCGTCCATATCTCGATAAAGGCGTCAAAAACCATCAGGTGCAATCAGGGTATCTTCAGAATGGGGCGTACCTGAGAATGAAATCAGTACAGCTGGGATATACCTTGCCGGTAAAGCTTACCCGTAAAGCTTATGTCAGCAATCTTAGAATCTATGTTTCTGCTGAGAACTTCCTGACATTCACAAAATTAATGACAGTATTTGATCCGGAAGCTACCGGTGGCAATACAGGGAGCGGACAGATTTACCCATTGCAGAAACTGGTTTCAACAGGGCTGAGCATTACCTTCTAAACATTAAAATTTAAATTCAATGAAAAGATATATTTCATACTTAATCGCCTTTGGATTTCTGATTTTATGGTCATGTTCAAAGGACTATCTGGAAAGATATCCCTTAGATGAGCTATCTCCACAGGCATATTTCAAAACAGCTAATGACCTGAAGCTTTACGCTAACAGGTTTTATCCCCTCATTCCGGCACACAGCGGTTACGGAGGAGGCACTTTCTGGGCCGAGAAAAACAGCGACAATCTTGTACCGGGTGCATTTGATATCCGTTTATCGGGTACCCGTACTGTTCCTTCATCAGGAGGAGGTTGGGACTGGAGTGAGATCCGACAGGCAAATTATTTCCTCGATCATTGTTCAGAAGCTACTGACGAACCGGCAAAAGTCAGAGAATATATTGCAGAGGTGAAATTTTTTAAAGCTTTACTCTACTTTGATAAGGTTAAAACATTCGGTGATGTGCCATGGATAACAAAGTCATTGAACAGTAAATCTCCGGAATTAAATGCTCCGAGAGACAGCCGTAAAGTTGTGGTTGATTCAATAATCAAATATCTTGACTATTCAATTGAAAATTTAAAACCTAAAAGTGATGCAGAACCTTTCAGAATAAACAAGGAATCAGCAATCCTGTTAAAGGCCAGGATCTGTCTTTATGAAGGCACCTGGGAAAAGTATCATAAGAATACTCCTTTCGGAGTAAGCGGTGAAGACGGTACCGGTTTTATCACTCTGGCTGCAGGTAGTGCAGATCAGTTAATGAAGATGGGAACACTCTCAGTTTATAAAGGTCCTGCCGGAAAAGAATACTGGTCGCTGTTTAATAAAATTGATTACAGCGATAATCCTGAAGTGCTTCTGTGGAAAAAGTATGATGTTCCCCTTGGCGTTTACCACCAGGTAAGTTCATACCTGTCGAGCGGAGCCGGAGATATAGGTATAAATAAGACTCTGATAGACAGTTATTTATGTACTGATGGCAAACCAATCTCCGTGAGTCCTGAATTCAAAGGATACGATTCAATTTCTGCTGAGGTGGCTAACAGGGATCCGCGACTGGCACAATCAATATTTCTGAAAGGATATGACCAGACAATTAATTCTCCCGGAGGCGGAGCTGATACTACCTTCTCAAAACCTGCAATCGACCTGTCAGGTCAGTTCCGCGCAACAACGGGGTACTGCATCTATAAAGGAGTAAATCCTGAATTTTCCCAGCATACCTCTTCGGGGAGCTGGACAGGTTCAATTATACTTCGTTATTCCGAAGCATTACTGATCTATGCCGAGGCAAAAGCAGAGCTTGGAACCATTACCCAGGCTGATATAGATAAAACTGTCAATGTACTGCGCGAGAGGGTGGGAATGATCCATCTGAATCTTGGCAGTATTGCAACTGACCCTAAATGGGATTTCCCTGCACTCTCTCCCATAATAAACGAAATCAGAAGGGAAAGACGCATAGAACTTGCTTTCGAAACCTTAAGATGGGATGATCTTGCCAGATGGAGGGCCCATCACCTGATAGTTGGTTTACGGCCAAGAGGGATCAAGTATATCGGTTCAGACCTGGAAGGCACTTATAAAGATTATTTGGGTACTCCTACAATTAAACTTGGACAAAATCTGTTTGTTGACGCCAATGGATTTATCGATCCTTATCAAACAGCCTTACCGAACGGTTTCGGATTTAATCCAGGTCGTGATTACCTGTCTCCGGTACCAAGTGACGAACTTACACTGAATAAAAACCTGCTGCCTCAGAATCCTGGATGGTAGTAACATGCAAAACATAATGAATAAGAAGATAATCTTGTTTTATTTTCCGGTACTTCTTGTTATATTTTCTTTCGGTTGGCGGAATAAAGAGGTAACACTGAATTCCCTGATCCGGGAGATGACAGGCAGGGGAAACCTTTCATACTTTCCCCGGCAGGAATTCAGGCTTTACCAGTTCTCCAGCTATAACCGGGAATCGGTATCCCCCGGAAATAAAGGATGGTATGCTAACCGGGATATGTCTCATTTTATCAGGGTTGAAAAAAATAACGGGCGGCGTGAATTTGTTATGTTTGATACGACAGGACCGGGAGCAATTGTGCGCTGGTGGATGACTTTCTATAAGGCCCAGGATGGAATAATAAGAGTATATATAGATAATGACACAGTTCCTGTAATTAAGGGTCGCCCTGATGAGCTCTTAAGCGGTAAACTGCTTGCATCAGGACCTCTGGCGGTTTCTGTCCAGGCGGGTGCCGAACGAGGTGAGGCCGGACGAGACTATGATCATAACCTCTATGTTCCGATACCCTTCAAACTGCACTGCAAAGTTACTTATGAATGCGATCTGCTGGTAAAAAGATACAAAGATGAAGATGTTCAGGTGCCGGGAGGCTTTTACTGGCCAGATGTTTTTTATAATATCGACTACAGGGCTTACTCAAAAAATACTGATGTAGAATCTTTATCACAGGAAAATCTGAAAAAAGCAGGATTATTACTGAAAGAAGCTGGAGAATCTTTGGAGAACAACAAGGTGACATCAATTTCTGAACAAGGATTTGAAAAGCTTATTTTACCAGGAGATTCACTGATCATGGACCTTAGCAGGAATAAGTGCGCTGTCAACAGATTAATGGTTGAACTGACCGCCGCCAACATGCCTCAGGCACTGAGGTCAACTGTTTTAAGTGCAAGTTTTGATGGAATGCGGACCATATGGGCACCCGTCGGGGAGTTTTTCGGTACAGGGTACAGTCTGAATCCGCACAAAACATGGATGAATCAGCGTGATGCCAAAGGCAGCATGGAATCCTTCTGGGTCATGCCCTTCAGAGAAAAATGTACAGTCACAATAATCAATTATGGCTCTGAAGACATTCATATTAAAGGTTTGGCAGGGCTTATCACATACAAATGGGAGAATAACAGCATGTATTTCGGAGCCTCATGGCACGAATACAACCATATTAAAAGCAGAACTAAAAAAGGCGAACCTTTCGATCTTAACTTCATTGACATAAGAGGAAAAGGAGTATATGTGGGAGATCAGGTTACACTCTTCAATAACACATATGAATGGTGGGGTGAGGGTGATGAAAAAATTTTCG
>JANXXZ010000198.1 GCA_025350385.1 Bacteroidales bacterium | reverse complement strand
ATTAATGATTTATCAGTTAATGAATTACGAATGATGATTAACGAATACCGAATGATGGAGTAGAAGATTTTTGTAGTTTGGCAAATACAAGCCTTGTTTGGGGCTAATTTAGACTTACCAACGCGATTTTAAACTAGAGCCTATTTTAATTGAAAGAATAGGTTCAATTTTTACTTCACTGTTGCTGCTAAGAGGATTTTCCGAACTTTGCATAAACGATAAAAACTCCAGTTATGAATACTTTTTTGGAAATTTTGAAATATATCCTGCCTTCTCTGGTGGTACTTGCTGCCACCTGGTACCTCGTGAAAGCATTTCTTGATCATGAGGAAAACAATAAGATTCTCCAGTTGAAAATGGATGTTCAGAAAACTATCCTGCCTGTCAGGATGCAGGCCTATGAGCGCCTGGTTCTGTTACTTGAACGCCTTCAGCCGGCAGGGTTGATCCTGCGTACCAATATTCCGGGAATGACTGCGTCGAACCTTCATTCAGCCTTGCTTCAGGCAATACGGGATGAATTCGATCACAACCTGTCGCAGCAGCTTTATGTGTCGGTTCAGGCCTGGGAATTGGTGAAAAACTCCCGTGAAGAAACCATCAAACTCATCAATACTGCCGGTTCGCAGGTTTCAACCGATGCTTCCTCAACTGACCTGGCGCAGCAGATATTGATTTCAGATATAGATACTTCGCCTCTCCTGGCCAACCAGGCGATAGAATTTTTGAAAAAAGAAACGCGAGAATATTTTTTCTAGGGAATTTCAGATTTCGCCTGCCTGCATGACGTTGATCTTGAAATTTATTAATTATTTATGCAGTCAGGCAGGGATTTAGGATTTCGTGGCTTGAATACCCATAACCACCAGCCAATAACTAATAACTAATAACCAATAACTCTTTTGACCGGTTAAGCAAACTATCAGCATTTATATTTGTTTAGAGTATCATAACAAAACTTTAAACAATGCGAAGGCTAGAATTTTTGGATATTATACCAGCCCCGGCTTCTGAAGTATGGAATTTCTTTTCATTTCCCGGAAACCTGGGAAAGATTACTCCGGTATCAATGAATTTCGTTATTCAAACGCCATTATCCGGCAAAATGTACCCCGGGATGTTCATTGGTTACAAAGTTTCTCCCTTACCAGGTATGCGGATTTCCTGGGTTACTGAAATAACACATGTATCAGAGGGAAACTATTTTGTGGATGAACAGCGAAAAGGCCCTTACAGCATCTGGCATCATGAACATCATTTTTGCGAAGTGCCGGGTGGAATCGAAATGAGAGATATCTTATCTTACCGACTCCCGATGGGTTTTCTAGGGAAAATGATAGATACAATTCTCGTGAAAAAGCGTGTGCAGGCTATATTCAGATTTCGAGAACAACGAATTAAGGAACTGTTTCCGGGTAATAACTGAAATTTTAACCAGAACCAGGTTTTTATTGAACAAATTCTGTTTTTGCGCTGTTTTTCTTATCTTTAGTCTTTAATTTCCGAAATCCCATTTCTCCAGCATTTACAATAATAAGTGAACCATGCCACATTACTATTCGCTGGGCCAAATTCCAAGAAAGCGTCATACCCGGTTTGCCAAGCCAGGTGGCGGATTGTATGCTGAGCAACTGGTCTCGACCGAAGGATTTTCGGACGCCTATTCTTTGACATACCATGTTTACCCGCCTACAATGGTGCTGGCCGTCGATGAACCGTACAGTGTGGCACCCGAACTAGCCCTGGATAACAACATGCAACACAGGAGTTTCCTTGGATTTGCTCTTAAACCGGCTGAAGATTACCTCGCAAGCCGGGTTCCCGTTCTGGTAAACAGGGATGTATATATTTCACTGGCAGCTCCGCAAAAGTCGATGGATTCTTACTTTATCAAGAACTCTTCGGCCGATGAGATGATTTTTGTGCATGAAGGAAAGGGAATCCTCAAGACAATGTATGGCAGCCTTTCTTTTGGTTATGGCGATCACCTGGTCATACCCAGGGGAATAATCTATCAGATTGAATTTGAAACTGCAGAGAACCGCCTGCTGGTGGTTGAATCATTCAAACCGTACAGGTTTCCTAAAAGGTATTTGAATCGTTCAGGACAACTGCTCGAGCATGCACCCTTTTGCGAACGGGATATACGGAAGCCGGTTGATCTGGAAACGCATGATGAAAAAGGTGACTTCCTGGTTATGATCAAAAAAGAAGACATGATTTATCCTTACCATTATGCTACTCATCCTTTCG
>JANXXZ010000188.1 GCA_025350385.1 Bacteroidales bacterium | reverse complement strand
TCCTGCCCGGTTGCCATCGGTCCTGATAAAATATGAATCGTTGATATGACCTGTAGTTACCTGTATTGCTTCTTCAACCTTGCCGCTGATCCTGAATTTCGAAACAATATTTATAATATCTTTTTCCATAATACTTATTATGACCAGAGTTTTTCAGGGTAAATGCCCTCCCTGGTGAGTTGATCTAATTTCCGGATGACAAGAGGCTTGTCTTCCTTATAGGTAACACCGAACCAGCGATCATTGCTATGGAGCACTTTTACCCTGGCCTTTTTACTTTGAATCAGCATATCGACGGCTAAAGGAACATAGAATTCCGATTTCAGATCCATAATGTTGGCTTCCAGATATGAAGTGAATAGGGATTCAGTTTGTCTGAAATATTCCGGGGTGAAGCCCCAGAAATTCATAGAGACGATGTCGTTGGTGTTGAGTTGGAGAGTAGTGCCATCCTGCTGGATATCAGCAATTCCATCTCCGGTAAACTGGATTTTGGTCCGCTCAACTACGTTGGTCAACCAGTCGTTGGTATCTTTCTGGCAGATCCCTCTCGAAACCGAACCATAGGTGCTCATCGTATTGCTGAGATAATAGCCAACCATGGCATAGTCAGTTTCATTGTTACCCTTGAGTGAACCCAGGTAGTCAGCCATCACCTTAAAGGCACCTGCACCATAAAAATCATCTGCATTGATAGCTGCAAACGGTTCGTTGATTTTATCTTTTGCCATAAGGATGGCGTGACCGGTTCCCCAGGGTTTTACCCTTCCTTCCGGAACAACAATCCCGGTTGGTAAATTATTGAGTTCCTGGAAAACATAGTCTACTTCAATCCGGCCAATTAGTTTCGACAGGAATACCTCGCGAAAATCGGTCTCAATATCCTTACGGATGATAAAAACCACTTTCCCGAAGCCGGCCCTGATTGCATCAAAAACGGAATAATCGATGATAGTTTCGCCCGAAGGACCCACAGGGTCGATCTGTTTCAGGCTTCCGTACCGGCTGCCCATTCCTGCAGCCATTACAAGTAAGGTAGGTTTCATCAGCTTTTGCAGATTTGTTATTTAGGTTGGTTTTGTTTTAAAATCTTGTAGGGTTAGTGCTTTCAAAAAAAAGTTCCAAGTTCCAAGTGCCAGGTTTAGCTTCGCTGAGCTCGCTTCGCTCGGTTCGGGTGCCAGCTGCTAACTTCAATTGTTCTGAAGTTTAAGCGTTTCAATTATTTTTTGAAAGTGCATAAGGTTGATCTGGCATTGGAACCCGGCACTTTCGCTTTGCTTTAGTTTATTAATTGCATTCTTTGCTACAACTTTCTTAAACAGATCCTTTGTTTTTAATCTTATGGCCTATTGTGGCATAATAAATTATGAAAAGGTAAATAGGAACCATGATCCACAGTGCATGCTGAAAGCCGATGGATGACTGGCCAAGTTTTGCATAGGTTGGGGGAATCAGCGCACCGCCTGCAATTCCCATGATAAGCATAGCGGAACCGATCTTTGTGTATTTGCCAAGGTTATTGAGCGCAAGGGGCCAGATAGCCGGCCACATCAGTGCATTTGCCCATCCAAGAAGGGTTACAAAAAATACAGCATTCGGAATCATGGGAATATTGAACCCCGGAAGCTTGTTCAGCCAGCCGAAGATGGACGAAAACAGGTTATTGTCAACAACGGATGCGTTTGCCGCTCCCAGGGCAAACAAGGCTCCCAGGATAGCCGAAATCACCAGGGCTTTCGACTGGCTGATCACTTTCGGAATGAGTATAATCCCTAATATGTATCCAAAAACCATGAAAGCCATCGTGAATGCCGTGAGTTTTGGTGCATAGGCAAGGTGAAGTGATCTGCCAAACTGAGTAAGGCTGTCGCCGGCCATTACTTCAACACCGACATATACAAACAACGTAATGATACCCATAACCAGATGCCTTATCTTCAAAGCGTCAGGAATTTGTTTCATAAATCCTTTCAGCGTTTCATGATCATCCTCTTCAATATCTATTTCATTTGGTAATGAGGAAAATCTGACCAGCAGGGCAAAGAATGCCAACAATAAGGCCATTGCTGTGTATGGGCCTACAATCCGTGAAGCCAGTTGATCGAGAAGTACTTCTTTCTGATCGAAGGTGAGTTGTGCCAGGCTGCTTTCGCTGAACTTATCCATGCCGTGAAGGATTAAAGCTGTAAGTACGAGCGGGCTGAAAACTCCAGCCATTTTGTTGCAGATACCCATGATAGCCATGCGCTTGGCGGCGCTTTCGCGGGGGCCGATAATTGTGATGAAAGGGTTGGTCGCAGTTTGCAACAATGCAAGACCTGTACCCAGGACAAACAAACCAGCAAGGAATACCCCAAACTGGCGTGAATAGGCTGCGGGGATGAAAACCAGGGCTCCCAGCGACATAACCAGCAAGCCAACAAATACCCCGTTTTTATATCCTATTTTTTTAAGTACAAATGACGAAGGAAGAGCCATGACGAAATAGGCAATATAAAAGGCGAGTGTAACCAAACTTGCCTGGAAGGGTGTCAGCTCACAGGCGGTCTGGAGGAACGGCATAAGTGAACCATTGAGCCAGGTAACAAATCCAAAAATGAAGAATAGTGTCCCGATAATAGAGAGGGACATGATGTAATTTTTGCGGCTGGGAGCTGACGTTGATCTGGTTTCCATTAGATAGGTTTTATATTTGATTCATTGCTTTTATCGGATATCGTACTTTACAAATACCTCAATGGCTTCGTACTCGGCCATCCCGAACTGGTCGTACAACCTGGCTGTATTCCGGTTGCGCTCTTCGGCACGTTGCCAGAATTCGCGCTTGTCCGATCCCATGAACATCGCCCCGTCTTTCTGCGACTGATGCCTGAAAATTGCATTCCGTTTTATTTCAACTTCTTCGGGACTCAACGGCACAGCCATATCAACCATGTCGAGATCCCATTCCTGCCAGGCACCACGGTATAACCATACCCTGCATTCTTTCAGCCAGTCTTCGTTTTTCATATGTTCGAGGGCTTCGAGAATGATATCGATACAAACCCGGTGGGTTCCGTGCGGATCGCTGAGATCGCCTGCGGCATAGATCTGGTGGGGCTTAATGGATCTCAGGAATTCAATGGTGAGCCTGATATCTTCTTCCCCGGCGGGATTCTTTTTTACGGTTCCTGATTCATAAAAAGGCAGGTTCAGAAAATGTACATTCTCTTCAGGAAGGCCAATGTACCTGCAGGAAGCCCTGGCTTCACCACGCCTGATGGCTGCTTTGAGCGACTGTAATTCCTTTGGTTCAATACTTTCTTTATTCTTATGCTTATAATACCCGGCAGTTTCCTGGTAAATGATTTTTGCGCCCTTTTCCCCGGTCTGGTAGATATCTTCGTAACTCTGGGCAAAATCGAGGTACCTGAGGGCATCATCATCGCTTACAGCTATGCTTCCGGAGGTCTGGTAAGCTACATGCACATTATGGTGCTGCTGCACCAGCCGGGCAAAAGTTCCGCCCATGGATATTACATCATCATCAGGGTGAGGACTGAAAAGCACTATCCGTTTCGGATAAGGAAGCGCCCTTTCGGGGCGCGTTGAATCATCTACTCCCGGTTTGCCACCCGGCCATCCTGTGATGGTATGCTGAAGATCATTAAAAACATCAATGTTGATCTTGCTGAAAGGGCCGTGTTCAGTGATGAGATCGCTCATCCCGTTATCGTTGTAATCGCGCTCGGTGAGTTTCAATATGGGTTTCCCGGCTTTGACGCATAGCCATAACACTGCTTTGCGCACAAGACGGTCGTTCCATATACAGGTCCCAACCAGCCAAGGGGTTTTGAACCGGGTAAGTTCAGCTGCTGCCGCCCGGTCGAGGATAATTGTTGTATTCGGGTGATTCTGAAGAAAACTGGTAGGAATAGAATCCGTAACAGATTCTTCAACAGCTTTCTTAATAATGGCGGCTTTTCCTTCGCCCCAGGCCATAAGGTATATTTCACGTGCCGACATGATGCTGCCGACACCCATGGTAATTGCATATTTCGGAACATTTTCCTCCCCGTTGAATGAATCAGAAGTATCAATACGGGTCAGCCGGTCGAGGGTAACAATTCTCGTTTTTGAATTGAGGGCCGAGCCCGGTTCGTTAAAACCAATATGGCCGGTACGGCCTATTCCCAGCAGTTGTATGTCAATTCCGCCACAATCTTTAATCTTTTGTTCATATTCGTTACAGAAAGCACCTACTTTATCGAGTGGGATATTTCCTTGCGGGATATTTACATTTTCCGGCAGAATATCAATATGGCTGAAAAGCCTTTCCCACATGAAATGATGATAACTCTCGGAATGTTCTGGGTGAAGGGAGTAATATTCGTCGAGATTAAAAGTAAAGACGTTCCTGAAACTGAGGCCTTCCTCGCAGTGCATCCTGATCAGTTCGTTATAAACCTGCACCGGAGTCGATCCTGTGGCCAGTCCCAGGACAGCGGTTTTTCCTTCAGCCTGCCGTGAACGGATAAGCTCAGCTATTCGTTTTGAAATAGATAATGATGCTTCATTGGCAGAGGCTGAAACCCTTACCGGTATTTTCTCAAACCGGGTTATGAATGCGTCATCTTCAAATGCCGGCCCGTTCGTGAAAGGTGCATTCTGGTATGTAGTTGGGCTCATTTTATGAAGACTTATTTGTAAATTACTGTTTAACAATGTTTTGGCCAAATAATCCGGATGGCGATTCTTTCCCCGGAAGGTATGGCCTCATCCGGAATGACCAGGAATATTCTTTTGCCTTGAGCTGGTATTTTTCCAGGGGCCATGCGCCCCAGCTGTCATTACCACCGAGTCCGGTCTGGGTGAGATCAATGTTTAAATCCGTAAAAGGCTGTTTTTCGAGTTCGTTAATATGCTTTCCACCCTGGACAAATCCTTTCATATCATCATAGGTGTAAGGAAGGGCAGAGAAACAGATCAGGGGTTGTCCTTCGAAATAGAAGCCGGCTGATTTTCCGTCGGTAACAGCCATATATCTCGCATCGGTGCGATAACCATTTTCCTGCGGTCGGACATAAGGAACATACATTTCATCAATAGTGGCTGAATAATTACCTACAAATGAAGCGGTTTTCCGATCAGGGTAGTTTTCCAAGGGCCCGCGACCAAACCACTCAATTTTATTCATTGTTCCGGGTATTTGCATGTTCATACCAATGCGTGGAAGTATAGGCAGTTTTTCTTTGCCTGGTTTGAGCATATAGTCCACAAATATGTCAGCATTGCCTGTAACTACATAATGGACAAATAGTGAGCTTGATGCATCAGGAAGCAGGTATTCGACATTCACTATAGGAATACCTGAATTCGATAATTCAAGCCGTATGGACTTCAATACCCTGTTTTCGCTGGCATCCGTCCAGCATCTGGAACTTTCGAACATTCGGTTGCCGATGTCATTATCGGTGGGCGCACGGCGGAAATTTGGAACCGGGCCTTTTACCAGCATAGGAATTCCTTTGTAGGTAAAAGCAGTAATGGTTCCATCTGTCGTGCTGAATGTAATAAAGAATGATTTTCCGCTGATCCTGATTTCCTTATCGGTTTCGTCGCACATAAGTGCCGGGAGGGGGGCAGATTTGACATTTACCCTGGGGGTGCTGAAAGGCAGCGCAAACTGTTCCGAAGCAATAACAAATCCTTTTCCCAGTAAGGGTTTATCATTTGTCGTTTTGAGAAAGACATTCAGGAAGTATTCAGTAGCTGTTTTTTTACCCGAAGGTTTCCATGGAATTGTCACCGTTTTGGATGCGCCAGGTGCAAGGATGCCTGAATTGAGATTTCCTTCCGCCTTTCTGCGTCCGTTTTCAGTCACTTCCCAACTCAGTTGCGTATTGACAAGGTTATCAAAGGCATAATGATTGCTCATTGAGATCGATAGTGCACTCAGGTCAATTGACTGAAATATAACATATTGATATACTTTCTTTACTTCCGACAGCCCCGGATGAGGGGTACGGTCGGGGAAAACAAGGCCGTTGCAGTTAAAGTTCCCATCGCTGGGAACGTTTTTAGGGCCGTAATCACCCCCGAATGCCCAGAATTTCCGTCCTTTTTCATCGAATTTGAGCATTCCCTGGTCGACCCAATCCCAGATACAGCCTCCCTGAAGCTGTTCGTTGGCATTAATCACATCCCAGTATTCAACAAGGTTACCTGTGCTGTTGCCCATGGCGTGGGCATATTCGCACATGATGAGCGGACGTTCCTGTTTTTTGGAAGCATATTTCTGCAGGTAATCAGGACCGGGGTACATGGGGCAATAGATATCTGTGTTCCAGTTTAGTTCAGCCCTTTCGTACTGAACCGGTCTTGAATGATCCCGGTTTTTTACCCATTTATAGGTTGCCTGGAAATTGCAACCGTCACCGGCTTCGTTTCCAAGTGACCAGATGATGACCGAAGGGTGGTTTTTATCCCGCTCCACCAGGCGGCGCGTGCGGTCAATATGGGCTGCCATCCAGACAGGGTTGTTCCCCAAAGTCTTATCCGGGTCGTAACCCATGCCATGGGATTCGATGTTGGCTTCATCAATCACGTACAGGCCATATTGGTCGCAGAGTTCGTACCAGAAAGGATCATCCGGGTAATGGCAGGTACGTACGGTATTTATGTTATTCTGTTTCATAAGCCGGATATCCTGCAACATCCGTTCACGCGAGATGACATGCCCGGTAACTGGATCCGATTCATGGCGGTTTACACCTTTTAACTTGACAGCTTTACCGTTAATCAGCAACAGTCCATCCTTAATCTCGCTGCTGCGGAAACCTATATGGTGGCTAACCGACTCCATCGTATTCAGTTTATCATCAAGCAGAGTAATAGTAAGAATGTATAAATCAGGCGTTTCGGCGGACCATTTTTTAGGATTTGAGACGAACTTCTCAAAATGAAGACTATCGCTGGTTTTACCGTGAAGGTCAAAAGTTAGTAATTCTTCAAAAACTTTTATTGAAGTATTGGAAGCGTCATATAAGCAAATGCTGAGTTTTGAACCTGAGGATTGCCCTGCTTCTTGGTTGGCAATTAGAATATCAAGTTTTAGTAATCCATTCGAATAGTTATTGGTCAGGCTTCCCCGGGCGAAAAAATCCCTGATATTAATTTCTGGTTTTGCATAAAGAAACACGTCTCGGTTTATTCCGCTCATGCGCCACATATCCTGGCATTCAAGGTAAGAACCATCATTCCATCGGAAAACCTGGACAGCAAGTGTATTGCTTCCTTCCATCAAGTAAGGTGAAAGGTTGAATTCGGCGGGTGTCTTTGAATCCTTGCTGAATCCAATGTATTTTCCATTCAGCCAGAGGTGGAAAAATGATTTTACGGCCCCGAAATGAATGATCACCTGACGCGATTTC